>NZ_JABJWD010000117.1:0-39064 GCF_013155425.1 Gluconacetobacter entanii
GAAGCGACAAGACCGACAGATCATTCGCAGCGATGATTTATCTCACCGCCGCAATCATCAATTCGCGTTAATTCCCAACAGACCCTGAAAGCCCCCAAAAAATACCATTCCATAAGTCATTTATTTCCCATGACCGCCTCGACAAGTTCCAGCGCATTCCGCGTGGCGGCGCCATAGGTGGTATTGTCGAAAATCGTCCAGACCTCCGTGCCACGCGCCTTCAGTGCCGCAATGCGCTCTGCCTGCGCCACAATGACGTCGTTCCCATAAGGCGACACATAGATGCGCGGGGAACCATGCAATCGGAAATAGGCAAGACCGTCCCATCCCCCGGGGTGCGCCGCGGATAATAATGGACGCGCCGGATCCGCCGCGACCCGTGACACCTGCTGCCGCTGCAGCATGCGTTCCACCTCCGGCTGGAACCAGCTTGCATGCCTTGGTTCCAGAACGACGGGACCGGCGATGATGGCCTTCATATCCGTGAAGAAACGTTCTGCGACCTCGCCGGGATAGGCGAAGCCCGGAGGCAACTGAACCAGGATGGGACCACGTTTTGCCCCCAAGCCCTCGGTTTCCTCGGCAAACTGCTCCATCAGCGCCCCGCAACCGACCAGGCGACGGTCATGCGTGATGGCCCGGGGCAGCTTTACGGAAAAGCGGAACCCGGACGGCACGCCTGCGGCCCAGCGTTCATAAGTCGTGCGCCGGTGCGGTCGATAAAAGCTGCTGTTGATCTCGACAGCCAGAAGCCGCCCGGCATAGCGTTCAAGATGCGTGCCAGCCGCAGGAAACTCCCCCACCAGCGCAGCGGGGATCGACCAGCCAGCAACACCGATGCGTATGGACATGATGGGCTGCCTTTCCATGGGGCGGAACGATTGAGGACACGTGGCGTCCGGCGGGATCCTGCCTGCCCGGTCAGGCGTTCAGACGCAGTCCCGCCTTTGCATGTGACGGGCAGGCCGAAACCTTTCCAGCCCTGCCGCTGGAGGCTAGGCCATGACGTCACGCGATATCAAGCATCCTTCCGGCCAACGAACGTACTCCTGTTCATACCCATGACAGTCGGGGCCTTTCCATCATCGAACCAGACCAATTCTTTCCGTCATGCAGATCGTGGCATGCCATGGACCATCGCGCACCATTTTCTGATATGTCCGCATCCGGGTTCATCATGAAAATATAGATTAATACCATTCGTTTCCCTCAATTAACGAATCCCCTTCCCCTTAACCACGGGCTAATACGACCCCATCATTTTGGAATTGACACAATCTGTCTTGAACTGGAATATTCTGAAACGAAACAAGTAGTCATGATGGGAACCCGATCATGCGCCTGCCATTCACATATATACGGCATGATATCTGCCATCGGCACAGGCATTGTGTTCGTATCGTGTCGGGCGCGTCTCTTGTTTCCACCTGCCTTGTGTTCCCTTACCTGAAAAATACAGGCATCAGGACTTCTGGCAGCGTTCGCAATGACGACCACGTTGATCTCCTCCCCATAGGGCTGCATCCCCCATGACAGGGGGGGCGTATACCGCAATAAAACCCGCTTTTATTACAGGAATTTACTGCCATATCACATCCGCTGTCCAAAACATGACGGCAAAACCACCATTTTCCGCAGGCCAGGCTTATCGTGTGCATGGCATCCAGGATTCTGATTTAGAAAATCCGTGGCATTTTGTGATGAATTTGCAACTAAAAAATGAATTCATCAGAATTACTTGATAGCTTTTAAAACTTCTGCATTTTATTAAGTGTAATACCAATACGCTGAATTCAAAATATCATCACAGCCCCCTTAAACAAAAGTTATGCACGAACAACTTTTTTGAAATTGACGATATTACGTTCCGGAAACGATACATTATACCGCTCGATATGATGTGTTTCCGAATAAATACATAGGGCGCAACGAGGAAGGAGCATTAAACGATGTCATTCCGCATAAGTCGTTATACGACTTGCCTTTCTATACTGACGACTCCTGGCCTGTGTATCCTCGGCACCGCAGCGGGCGAATTACTTTCGAGTAAATCCGCACATGCGCAGATCATTTCCCTGCCGGGGACGACGTCGGGACAGGTCATCCCGGCGAAGAAAAGCAAGAAAACACAAACAAAGGTTTATCAAAAGAAAGGAAGCGACAATAGCGAAAACATAATGGTCGTCGGCACCCATCTGGGTGCACGCGAAACGGAACAGATACAGCCAGTCGCCCTCATCACGTCGGACCAGATCCAGCAATCGTCCGCCATGACGATGGGTGAAGTGTTTTCACGCATTCCGTCCATGAACTTCTCCGGGAATTCCTACAGCAATTTCGGCGGTTCATGCATCAATATCCGTAACCTGGGTACGGCACGCACCCTTGTCCTGGTTGACGGACACCGCATGGTCGAAGGGCCCGGTGGCTGCGTAGACATGAATGCGATCGCGCCCGCCATGGTTGACCGCGTTGAAATCCTCAAGGACGGATCATCAACCACCTATGGTTCCGACGCCATTGCGGGTGTCATCAATATTACCCTGAAAAAAGACTATACGGGCACGACCCTGACCGCCAATGGCGGCATCAGTGATTCAGGAGACGCCGAAACCAGCGCACTGACCGCCACGCATGGATGGGACATCATGCACGGGCGCGGCAACTTTATCCTGAGCGGTTCCTATAACTACCAGGCTCCCGTGGATGCGAATGCCCGCAAATGGGCCATGCACGACCGTGCGGGCTGGGACAACTCCCCCGGGGCACCACAGTATTACGGCTCCACCTATACGCCCAATGGCTATTTCGTGGCCGCCAACGGTGGCGCCCCCCTGACATCCCAGCCGGGACAGTTGGGCAATTATTCCGTAACCCCCAATGGCAACGGGGGCTTCAGCCCGTTTGGCTATGCCGACGATTATGACTATTCACAAGGCAACCAGATGCTTGCGCAGCAGAGCATCCAGACTGTTGCGGGCAGCGGACATTTTGACATCACCAAGAATGTCCAGTTCTACATTGATGGCAACTGGACACACACGGCTGGCTGGTCCAAGGGCGTGCCGATGTTCATCGGCACCCCGGCAACGACACTGACGGGCAATTCGGGGGAAATGATCATTCCTTCGGGGAATCCCTACAACCCGTTCGGTGAAGACGTCGCCATGTACAAACGCATGATGGGACTTGGCGAACGTTACAGTGACCTGCAGAATGACCAGTATCAGGCCACCGTCGGCCTGCGCGGATCCATCCCGCATTCAGGCGGGTGGACATATGACGCCTTCTACTCCTTCGGCAAATCCGTTGGTGAAGAAAGCCAGAATGGCCAGATCAACTGGGTCAAGATGGAAAACGCCCTGGGCTTCCACCAGACGGGCGGTGGCGGTTCCACAACAGGATATTACGATCCTTCCGTCTGTACAAGCCAGCCGGGCTGCGTCCTGATCAATCCATTTTCGCAGACCCTGTCGCCGGCTGCGAAAAAGTATATCGGCGTCACGGACGATTATCCGTCCGGTTATGAACTTCGCGACGTGCAGGTCACATTCGCCAACAAGCATATCGCCCGCCTGCCCTACGGGCCGCTGGGTATCGCCGTGGGCGTCGAACATCGCGGGCTGGACGGTTACTCCTACGCCAGTAACTTTGCTTCGAGCGGACAGGCCTCGAATTACTATTATACCAGCACATCGGGCGGATATAATGTGACCGAGGTGTTCGGTGAACTCAGTATTCCGCTCCTGAAAAACCTCCCTGCAGCCAAGAGCCTGAGTGCACAGGTTTCGGGACGTTTCTCCAATTACAACACGTTCGGACAGACATATAACTGGCATGCCGGCCTGATCTATGCGCCGACAGACAGCATCCGCTTCCGTGCCAACCTTGCGACCGGTTTCCGTGCACCGCAGATCGGTGACCTGTATGCCGGCCAGACAATCAGCCTGAGCGGCGCGCATGATCCGTGCGGGCAGATTTCCGAATATGGCGCACTTGCAGGTATCGTTGCCGCCAACTGCCGTGCACAGGGCCTCAATCCCTCGACCTTCAAGCAGGTCAACAACGCCATGAAATATATCAGTGGCGGTAACCCGAGCCTCCAGCCTGAGGAATCAAGAACCTATACGATCGGCACAATCCTTTCGCCGACCTTCCTCCCCGGTTTCTCCGCGACGATTGATTATTTCCACACTTCCATCACACATGCGCTGAGCACCCCGTCCCTGCAGACCGAACTGGATGGATGTTACGAAAGCGTCAATATGTCCAGCGCCTACTGTAACGTCATTCATGGACGCGATGTGTCGGGACAGCTTAATCCCGTTTCCAACTATGAAGAAAATGTCGGCGCTTTCAAGGAAGACGGCCTCGACATCTCCGCACAGTACAACTACGACATCGACTATGCCAACTCGCTGCATTTCGGCGCGGACATTCAGGATGTCATGGCTTACAAGGAACAGAATACACCCAGCACGCCGTTTGTAAGCTACCTCGGGTCGGTTGGTACTCCGAAATGGCTGGCCAATGGCACCGCCACCTTTACCCATGGACGGTGGAGCTTCACCTATATGCTGCGCTTCATCGACGGGATGTATTATTTCCCCTCGTCCGATTATAATGCCAGCTTCACGCAGTGGTACAAGATCAATCAGACCTTCTATCATGACGTGTCCATCACCTATCGCGGCAACAAGTTCACCGTGACCGGCGGCGTGCGCAACATTGGCGGAAAACAGCCCCAGTTCGACGCCCTGGGAGATTACAATACCGATCCCGGCATGTATGACTGGCAGGGACGCTATATGTATCTCAAGGCGCAGGTCAATTTCTGATGGGGTCTGCTTACAAAAGATAATTCCCCGTGGAGTGCGAATTGCCCCGGCATTCAAGCCAGGGCAATTCTCGCCGACATACAGATTACAGGTGCATTCGATAACGCCTGAAACGGGCATATCCGTTGCAATAATCCCGGATATGCCCGTCCTGAACAAGAGGACGCACAGGTTCCATATGAAAACCGAACCCGACCCATATCCGGATCCCTCAATGAATTGAGCAGGAAATCCGGAAGACCCTACCGGACATGCTGCGCAAACTTATGCGTGACCGATAATATGACCGGCCACACCGAGGCGTCCGTCAGGGATATCCTTTTTCGATGCTGCCCTGATGTCCCGGCCTGCTGCGACATGACATCAAGTTCTGGTCAGCATGGGATATATCCATGACTGGAGGGGCAAGAGAGGAAATCCCGCCCGGCTTCCCTGCCCGTATTCATCAGGAGTGCGTGCCGTCATCCCATACGCCATGCTGGCCGCATATCACGGCAATCCGGTTACGCTGGCGGCTCCAACCAGTCATGGGCACCCCATATTCAGGGACCGACCTCATATTGCCACTGATGGACTTCTATTGCTCCGCAGACCCAGGCTGTTCGATGACAACCCTCATACCCCATGTTTTCCCACCGTCATTCGTTGTCAGGACAACCTGATACGTCCCATTATTCGGGATTATAATATGGTCGAGGGGCGTATCCGTTGTCGGCCAGGTGATATTCTTGTCATCATAATGTTTCAAAGACACCGTCATCGGCATAACAGGTGTCGAAGTGATCCCGCTTATGATCGCAGCTCTCTGAATATCTTTGGGTAGCAGGGTTTCGAGAGACCTGACATCCACATCACCACCACGATTGGAGGGGATACTCAGGATGGCTGAAATACATGTTTCATATTCTTTATAACTATTACTTGTGCATGGCGTCTGGATGGTGACACTCGCCGGCGTCCCATCCGGAAGCTTCACGTCTGTTGCATATGCATGGTTGGCCATCATGAGTGCTGGAACAAGGAAGAGAAAACTTTTTCTCATGGCAAGAGATACCTTACGGGAAATTAAGACAAACTCGCAGTCGGATTTGATAGCTTATGTTCTTCCCCTTTGCACAGGACATGATGAACCAGCAGTGATCAGTTAACATACTCTCCTACAATAACATATTCCCCTTAAAAATTGCGCTCATGCATCGCGCAAGGCGGCCTGGACCTACGGCCGGCCTTGGGCGCCATTTCTGGAAATGGGGCATAGCACCCGGTTATCAATGACGATCCCGCATAAATTCAGCCACAGGAAATCCTGTCATTTTGACATGAAGGGCCGTTCAGACATCAGGAATTCAACGATGCCTGCCATCATCCATCGCGGGATCTGCCGATAAGCCGCCTTCCCTGACATCTCATCTTCACAACAGGTCACATTCCATTGAACGCTGTTTTCAGATCCTGATGTCGCGGATCGACATTATCCCGGCGATAAGGCCAGATATGGAACAAGGGAGGATTTTCGCATCATTCACGAAAAAATAACAGTGAATGAGCAGGCTTGATAATAGCTGCATCTTTGGAAGATAGAGTTGGCATGATGATGGAACAGATAAAATTCAATGTAGATATAATTTAACAAAAGCGCATGCTATCATGACATCCAGCAACTGGGTTACTTCATGAAGACAAACGCGCAACCGTCATCAAAAAAGTCGAAATACAAGATAATACGCCATATTCAGAGATGCAGAGTTACACTTTTATGAAAAAACTTACTGTTATTTCGCTCTCCTTTTTGTTGAGCGGCTGTTATGGCGTTGGCTCTCAAAGACTGGACCATGATCAGCTTGATTATTCCCAAGCATTAATCGGATCTTCCAAGCAACAGACGCTCCTCAATGTTGTCCGTTTGCGATATGCTGATACTCCTGGTTTTCTGGATACGACCCAATTGATCTCTGGATACCAGTTGCAACGTAATATTTCCATCGGTGTCGGATCGGATTCCAGTCCCCTCAGGCCTGCGGGAGCCATCGGGGCGCAGATACAGGAAAGCCCGACCTTTACGTTCCAGCCTGTCACGGGGGACGCATATGCCCAGAGTTTCCTCCGCCCGCTTCCTCCCGGCAGCCTCCTGCCTCTGGCCATGGGCGGACTGCCCATAGATATTTTGTTCCGCCTGTCGGTTCAGGCGGTTAACCTCATCAACAACGTGGGGGCCATAGGTGGGGATGTGGGGAGAGGCTCTCCAGAATTTTTTGAACTCATCTATGATCTCCGCCGGTTGCAGATTGCAGGCCTCCTGGGCATACAGCTTGAACATAGCGAGGAAATACCAGGGAAAACTCCGGCTTTTGACCGGGTCTTCCTTACGGTATCGTCAACCACTGATCCAATTTTGTCAAAAATTGTACAGGCGACACGTCGTTTCTTTGAAATGGGTCCAAAAGACGAGCGTGTAGAAGTCATATATGGGGCCGGAAGACCGCAACGCGGCCAGATCAGGCTCCTGACCCGCACAATGCTTGGCGTTTTAGGGCAGATTGCGTATCAAATCGACGTTCCACAAGAAGATATTGATTCAGGACGCACACTTCCCAAGGTCATCCTGATTGGAAGAAATACAAAACCAACAGTTTTTGTTCATGTCAGCGATGAACACCCACGATCATCTTTTGTGGAGATAAAATATAACAAAAAGTTTTACTACATATCCGATACGGATTTTTCCAGCAAGCTTGGCTTTACAATGCTGCAGATCCTCATGGAACTTTCAAAAACGACCAAGAATCCCGGCGCGGTGCTTACAATACCCGTGAATGGATAAAGTATACATGCGCATCCGTCACTATCAATATTTCTTTTGTAGCATCGCATAAGGTAACCGGACGTGTATCTGCTGCATCATGATCAGGGTCGATACCTGCTGGCGCGCAATCATCTTCGCATATGCATGCCAGCCCCCGCATAGCAGCGATGGAGTGAACGCGCCCTGCATGCCAAAGGCACGGTTGCAGAAGAGCGCATTACCGCCAGCACGGTATTCCCGGGCACCACGCCCCCTGACAACAGCAGGACGGTTGCGCCGCCATCCTGCATCCCCCATTCCCGGTTCGCCGCAATTCACCCCTTGGCGAACCGCATCAAGACCGTGGCATAATCAGGCAATCCGGCATCAAAGCCTGCTGACATCGACCCATTGTGCGCCAACGAGTTCCGCAAGCCGGTCCGGCGTCAGGCACACCGAACTGTTCCGGTCCCCCGCTGCCGGCCAGACCTCGTCAAATGCGCGCAGTGACGCATCACAGAATACCCTGACCGGATGCGGCAGTCCGAACGGGCATACACCCCCAACCTGATGGCTGGTCAGTTCCAGCACCTCCTCCGCAGGCAGCATGCGGGGCCGGTTGCCGAATGTATCCTTCGTCTTGCGGTTATCCAGCCGTCCCGTTCCTGCCATCACGACCAGAATCCGCTCCTCTCCGACCTTCAGCGCCAGCGTCTTGGCAATCTGCCCTTCCTCCACGCCCAATGCCCGCGCGGCTTCCGCAACGGTCGCCGTACTGTCCGACAGCACCACAGGTTCGATGTCGGGGGCATGTATTTCCAAAAATGCCTGCACGGATTCCCGGCTCATCCCTATCTCCTTTGCCAATGATGGGGGGATGATTACACCTCACACGTCTCCCGAAGACAATCGCGGACCCGCGCCGCACATCCCGTCTGCATCCGGTTCCGGACAGGAGCGAACCCGCCTCCATGAAAAGCATTAAGAGCCAAGCCATATCATGTGAGGACGCGATGACAGCCACCCGACGCAACCTTCTCGCCCTTTCCGCCCTTGGCGGGGCCGCGGCCCTGATGGCGCGGCCCCTGCGTGCCCAGGATGCGCAGCATGCCGGGGACGTTACACCGACCATGGGACGGATGGCCCGAAATACGATACCGCTGAACACGGCAGCGCAAGGCCAGCGCTTTCGCCCTCCGACACGCCTCGGCATTGGCGGGGTCCCGATTGGCAACGGCTTTGCGGCAGGTACGGATGAAGATGCCGAAGCGGCCCTGGAGGCCGCCTGGGCTGCGGGGGTACGCTATTTCGACACATCGCCCTGGTATGGCCTTGGCCTGAGCGAGCGGCGGTTCGGTCACTTCCTGCATACACGACCACGGGATGAGTTCGTACTATCGACCAAGGTCGGTCGTCTGCTGACGGCCGCGCCCAAGCCCCCCGACGGGACGATGTGGCATGACCCCTCGCCTTTCGCCTATCGCTATGACTATACCGCAGACGGGGTCCGGCGCTCGATCGAGGACAGCCTGCAAAGGCTGGGCCTGTCCCGGATCGACATTGTCTATATCCATGACCTGTCCCCTGAAAACAGGGACATGGGTGACAAATGGACCAGCTATTTCGACCAGGCCGCCAAGGGGGCGATTCCGGCACTGACCAGGATGCGCGAGGACGGAGTCATCAGGGCCTGGGGACTTGGGGTCAACACGCCCCAGGCCGTCCTGCGCACCCTTGAAATCGGTGATCCCGACATTGTCCTGCTGGCAACGCAATATTCCATCCTGCGACATGACGAGGCCCTGTCGCACACGCTCCCTGCCCTCGCGCCACGTGGCATTTCAGTTGTCGTCGGGGCGCCGCTGAACGCAGGCTATGCCGCGGGCCGCAATCGTTATGATTATCAGGGCACGATCCCGCCCGGAATGGCGCACAAACGGGACGCGATGGAGGCTGTCGTCAAACGGCACGGGATTGACCTGCGCACGGCCGCACTTCAGTTCGCGGCGGCCCATCCTGTGGTTGCTGCCGTGATTCCGGGGGCACGCAATGCCGCACAGATGCAGGCCAATGCCCGTTCCATGGAGGTCTCGATCCCATCTGCATTATGGGATGAACTCAAACACGAAAAGCTGATTGCACAGGCTGCTCCGGTCCCCATCCCCCAGTAAGAAAGCCATGATGCAGCCGGCAGGGTTAGGGATCGGCCCGACAAAAAGTCCAGAAATCATATAAAAGTTTTTGGGTGCCGCCTTTTTTCAAAAAGGCGGCGTTCTTTGACGCTTTTTGGGAAAAAGCTTCACCAAAAACTTCTATTCCCCATCAATCCTGCCCAAACTGCGAAAAGGCCCAAGCCGGGACGAAAGGTAAAGCCGGTTCATGCGGCGCAGTTCATCCGGTGCCCCCGGTGCCGTGGGCGCATCGCCATGGACCATGCCCACCATGACTTTCATATTGTTCAGAACAACAGCGGCAATGTCATCCGCCGTTTTCTGGTCCAGTCGAGGGGCACATGCCCGAAGCGCCGTTGCGATTTCAAGGAGCGCCTGACCGCGCAAGCGCGCACGAAGTTCCGTCCTGTCCGTGTGCGCGCCCATCAGCGCCGGGAGCGATTGCACACGGGGATAGAGCCTTGCCATCAGGTCAATCAGGCCATCGGCCAGTTCATCGGGGGACAGGCCTGACGCGCGACATCCGATCGCTTCGTATTCTTCCTGCAGGATCGCCATATGCTGCTGCAGCAATGTCTCGGCAATGGCCTCCTTGTTGGGAAAGAAGCGATAGAGCGAACCGATCTTCGCCCCTGCCCGCGCGGCTATTTCCGCCATTGTCGTCGCATCGTAGCCACGTTCCGCGATGAGGTCGGATGCGGCCGCCAGCAGTTCGGCCACGCGTTGCCGCCCGACGGCCCGCCGGGGTTGAAGGGGCGCACGCTTTTCGCTTGACGTACTTGAGTCCATCCTCAAATAGTGTCCCTGTTTGAGTGTATGCTCAATTTCTATCAACTCCTTCCATTCCGGACAACGCCCCGGCATGCAGGAGCCTGATAACAGGAGAAGACCGCCATGACATCGTTTTCTGCGTCCCGGACCGCCCTGATCCTGATCGACCTGCAGAAGGGCATCGTCTCCCATCAACTGGCCCCCTACACGGGCGGGACGATTGTCGAACGTTCAAAAACCCTTGCCGCACGCTTCCGTGCCGCCGGTGCGCCAGTCATCCTGGTCAATGTCGCCTTCGCCCCCGATTTTGCCGACGCCCTGCATACCCCTGTCGATCTGCCGTTCGCACCACCTCCGGGTGGCTTTGCTCCTGACTGGACCGATCTGGCCGAAGGGCTGGCGCAGCCGGGCGACCTGCACGTCACGAAGCGGCAGTGGGGCGCTTTTTACGGGACGGATCTCGACCTTCAGTTGCGGCGGCGCGGCATCACCACCGTGGTCATTGGCGGCATTGCGACGAACCTTGGCGTGGAATCCACCGCCCGCGCGGCGCATGAACATGGCTACGCCGTTGTCCTCGCCGAAGACATCACCTCCACCTTTTCCGAAGAGATGCAGCGTTTCGCATATGACTGCATTTTCCCCCGGCTTGGCCGCGTGACGACAAGCACCGCGATCGAACTGGCATCCTGAAGGCAGAAGACCGAACCTTGCAAGACGCATCCCCTTCCTCCCGGCTGCCTGCCGGCATCTGGAAAATCGTCAGTGTTGCGGCCATCGGGTCCTTCATGTCGCAACTGGATGCGACGATCGTCAATGTCTCGCTCCCGGATCTGGTCAGCACACTGCACGCACCATTTTCCACGGTCCAGTGGGTGGTCAGTGGATATCTGCTGGCGCTGGCCCTGACACTCCCCCTGAACGGATGGCTTGTTGACCGGTTTGGTGGGCGGACCATCTATCTGGGGTGTTTTGCCGGGTTTACGGTGACATCCGCCCTGTGCGCACTGGCCTGGTCCGCGCCGTCGCTGATCGCGTTTCGCGTCCTGCAAGGCATGGCGGGCGGCCTGCTGGCCCCCATGGCGCAGATGACGATCGCCCGCGCCGCCGGAAAGCAGCTTCCCCGGGTCGCGAGCGCCGTCACGCTTCCCATACTGCTTGCCCCACTTCTCGGGCCCGTCGTGGCCGGTGGCATCCTGTCGGTTGCGTCCTGGCGATGGATTTTCCTGCTCAACCTGCCATTCGGGCTTGTCGCGCTGCTGCTCGCCAGCATGTTCCTGCCCGATGACAGACAGGAATGCCGTCCGCGCAGGCTCGACATTGCCGGGCTGGCACTGCTGTCCCCGGCCCTGATCGCGCTGCTTTATGGCACCGATCATATGGGGCAGCGAACGGGTCAGGGTCTCCTGTGCCTGGCTGTCGTCATGGGCATTCTCTATCTGCGGCAGGCGCATCGGAAAGGAGCGCATGCCCTGATTGATCTGGCGCTGTTCCGGGCGCCGGTCTTCTCCGCTTCCGCGCTGATCATGTTCATGGTGAACGGGGTTGCGTTCGCGGGACAGATGCTCCTGCCGGTCTGGCTCATCCATGCCTGCGGCATCCCTGCGGAACGGACGGGCTGGTTCATGGCGCCGCTGGGCGTGGGCATGATGTGCACATATCCGCTGACAGGACGCCTGACCGCGCATTTTGGCATCAGCAGGCTGACCCGTTACGGGGCCATCTGTTCGGGACTTGGCACCCTGATGCTTGCCGTGCTCGCCTGCTCCGGTTTCAACATCTTCGTCCTTGCGACAGCACTTTTCCTACGTGGGGCAGGAACCGGGATCATCGGGATCCCGGCGATGAGCGCGGGGTATGCATCCGTCGCACCTGCGGAAATCCCCATGGCGACCGTCGCCCTCAATATCGTGCAGCGTATCGGCGGCCCGACCCTGACCACGCTCTGCGCCACGTTACTGGGGTGGCGACTGTCGCATGCCACCACTCCCCCTGCGGTCTCAGCGGCTTTCACGGCGGCCTTCGGCCTGCTCTGTGTCTTTCATGGCTGCCTGCTTCTGGCGACATTCCGGCTGCCGAAGGGCACGTCACGGCGCGCCCGGCCGTAACGCTTCCCTTCGGGCCGCAGGCCACGGGCGCGATCACGCGGACGCAATCCATTTCTGCACATGTCCCTGCCTGGTTTACAGGCCCAGCGTCCGCTTCAGGCCCGCGCAGTAGGAGTCCATGAAGCGTCGCGACAACTCCGCATCGGGCACGAACATATCGAAGACATGATAGGCACCCGGCACCACCGAAACCTCCGTCGGGACGCCGGATGCCATCAGGCGACGGGCATATTCCAGATCCTCGCACAGGAACAGGTCCATGGATCCCACCCCGATGAACGTAGGCGGAAGCCCGGACAGATCCTTTGCACGCGCGGCAGAGGCATAGGCTGGCGTATCGGCCCCGCCTGCGGCCGCCCCCAGATAGGCCTCCCATGCGAATTTGTTGGCGGAACGCGTCCAGACATATTCCCCGAAATCCGGGGCCGGGTCCACTTTCGTCGCCGTCCGGTCATCAAGCATCGGATAGATCAGCAACTGGTAGGCAAGCCTGTATTCCTTGCGGTCGCGCGCCATCAGCGACAGGGCCGCGCTCAGTCCGCCACCCGCACTTTCGCCCGCGACAACCACCTTGTCACGGTTGATGCCCAGTGTCGCCGCATTCTCATGCACCCATTTCAGTACGGCGTAACAGTCCTCGATCGCGCCGGGATATTTGACCTCCGGCGCAAGACGGTAATCGACGGAAACGACGACAAAGCCCATCTTGCTGGCCAGAACCTGACATTTGGGGTCGTCAACCTCGGGATGGCCAGAGACAAGCCCGCCCCCATGGATATAGACCATGGCAGGCGCATTGGGCCGACGCTCACGCGGCCGGTAAATCAGCACACGGACATCCGGCGCCCCTGCCGGGCCGGGCACGTATTCTTCCTGCGTTTCAACATCCGGCAGGGGGCGTCCTTCGATCAGGCGCACCGCCGTCATGAAAATTTCGCGCACTTCCGGCAACGACCGATCCGACAGCCCGTCAAAGGAAGGCATCTTTTCCAAAATCGGAAGAAATTCGGGATTTACGACATTCTTCGGCATGATGAACCAGATCCTCTCTTTCTCTCGGAAGGCGGCAGGCAGAACCGGCTTCCGTCAGGAAGGACCGTCGCTCTCCTTCACGTGACCATCCATGAGGGAAATCAAATATTCTCCTGAACAGATGAATATAAAATATAAAACCATACCATTTTCTTATCTTTTATATTTGCTATTTTGATTGCTGCATCTGGTAATATATGACATTCTCATATTCTATATAAAATATCCGATCATCATCTGAGGTTTCGTGATGCGTGCCCGAAACCCTTTTTCGATCCGCACGAGGGTATCGGACCGGTGCGGGGACCTGCACGGCCGCCAGATCCGGCATGCGTTCATCCCTCCCTTGTCGATGCATTTTTGATGCACCATATTTCCTTCGTCGTCCGACACTGCTTATCAGACACTGAGGATTCCAAGATGCATTTTTCTCAGATGGTTCGGTCTGGCGCCGCGGTCGCCGCATTGGCTCTCGGTGCGGCTACGATGCCAGCACAGGCACAGGATACGCTGCGCGTTGTTGACGCACGGGGGCATCAGGTTGGCATTCTGGTTCCGGCTCCCGACGTCTCCGGCGTTGCAGAGACCTCCGACATTGCGATGTTCGATGCCCTCGACCACATGATGGCGCGGGACATGGCCGCCATGGAGGCGACCCACCGCGAACTGATGGCGCACGTGGGCCAGTCCATGCACACCATACCGAGCGTTGATCACAATGCGCCGAACCGGGGTGCGTCATGGCAGAGTTTCGAGGTTGTCAGCATCGGCGGTCCGGCGGCATCCTGCACACAGACTGTCACGATGACGTCGAACGGCCGGTCTGCCCCGATCATTCATACCTCCAGCACGGGAGGTAACGCCTGTGCGGCCCTCGCTACGCCCGTATCGGTTGGAAAACCGGAGCGTAAAGATACACGCATCCCCGACCTTGTCCCCGCCGTGGATACGCATGCAGTACTCCCGGGGGCGGACACCCATAACGGCAGGCCCCTGTAAGGTCCGCAGCGGCCCGGTACTGCCGGGCCGCGTGCACTCCCGTTCCACGCCTTTACTCTGGCGATGAGGCTGCGGCTGCCATGCCGTTCAGGGCTGCCTCGATTTCCGTCAGGTTTCCACGTTTCGCAACAACGGCGACGTAACCATCGGGGCGCACCAGCCAGATACCGTTTCCATCCGGGGGCAGACATATTTCGGGCGTCAGCAGGGATGAATGGCGCGCAATCATGGCCCGCGCCTCCGCATTGGCCGTGGCGGCAAGCACAAAGCGGGGCGTATCGTCGTTCCTGAAACATCGTTCCAGAAACATCCGCTGTCCCGGTCCGGGACCGCGTAGCCCACGTGATGAACCCGCATTGAGCGGACTGTCAGGATAGTCGATCTGGATGCCGGACAGCCTGCTGGCGACGGCATGACGGATCATCGGACTCCTGAAAAGCTGTTTTATAACAAGGTTGCGCACCCTCTGCGCCAGATGTGTCCTGAGCAGGACAATGCCGGTCATACGGCCGGAATCCGCCAGTATCTGCCGCGCCACACCGCTGCGTTCGTGACTGTAGCTGTCCAGCAGGGACGGCCTTGCGGCCTGCCGCGCCACAAGCGCCAGTTTCCAGGCGAGGTTGAAGGCATCCTGCATCCCCATATTCATGCCCTGCCCGCCAGCGGGGCTATGGATATGGGCCGCATCGCCGGCCAGAAACACATGGCCCCTGCGGTAATCATGGACCTTGCGTTCATTGATCCCAAAATCCGACAGCCACGCCGGATCTGACAGGCGGATCCCGCCCGGTCCCCGCCGGTCAACAATCGCCTGCATTTCCCCAAGATCCGGCATATGCACTGCAACCGGCCCAAGGTCGGCAATAATACGGTAACGGTCCCGCGATATCGGAAAGAACATGACGGCCCCATCGGGATGCCAGAAAATCGCCGGTTCATCAGGCGGGACGGCAAGACCCGTCACGCGTACATCCGCAATGACAAACCCCGTTGGCAGGGTGTCCCCCTCGAATGGCAGGCCGAGCCTGCTGCGCACGAAGGAATGCGCACCATCACAACCGATCAGCCATGCCGCCTCCAGTATCTCGATCCTGCCGTCGGCATGGCGGAGCGTGCATGAAACGCCATCATCCCCGTCAACGAAATCCGTCAGCTCAGTCCCGCGTTCGACTGTGCCGCCCAGGGTCCTGAGATGATCCTCCAGCAACCGCTCGGTTTCCGACTGTGGAAGCATCAGCAGGTAATTGAAGGAAGAGGCAACCGTCCCGAACGGGATCCGGGCGAGTGTCCTGTTGCCGGCGTGAAGACTGACGGCTTTTGCATGCAGTCCGGCGGCCACAAAAGCATCCGCACAACCTGCCGCCCCAAGCAGTTCGAGCGTCCGGGACCAGATGGCCAGGGCCCGGGACTGGGTGGTGCGTGTCGGCAACCTGTCGACAATCCTGACGGGCATGCCATAACGAACCAGTTCGGCAGCCATGGTCAGGCCGACAGGCCCCGCACCGGTAACGAGAACGGGCTTCGACATGGTTTCGTCCGAAGGAAAAGAACTGTCCGGTCATGCGGACAGTTGTCCCCCGTTAACGCCAGACATGTCCGAACTGTTCCTGTCGGCCCGAACGTCATGGATCGCACAGTTCCAATGCCGTATTTATGGGACTGTCCCAGCGCGATGGGACAGCAATTTGACTGTTCCGCGGGGAAACTGTCGCTTTCTTTCCCCGGAACGGACGGACTGTTTCCTGTCAACAGGATCAGTCCGCCCATAAGGATAAGGGACAGCGTGACCTATTTCTGGCAATCAAGGCATATCTTGCCGAAATGCCGGTTACTTTCCTGATATTTGAAAGCTTCCACAATATTTTCCAAAGGGAATGTACGGTCAATGATGGGCCGGACGGAATGACTGTCAAACGCCTTTATCATTGCCTGCTGATCTGCCCGGCACCCGACCAGGACACCCTGAAGGCGGAACTGCTTCAGTAACATCGGTACGATTTCCAGTTGACCTGAAACCCCGCTAAGGATGCCGATGGTGGAAATATGTCCCCCCACCCTGATGGCTTCCATTGATTGCTCAAGCGTCCCGGGACCGCCGACTTCGACGATATGATCGACCCCTTTTCCACCGGTCAGTTCCCAGGCCGTCCTGCCCCATGCGGGATCATGGCGATAATTGATCACATGATCTGCCCCAAGGTCGCGCAGGCGCTCAAGCTTTTCGTCACTCGACGAGGTTGCGATCACTGTCGCCCCGGCCATTTTGGCAAACTGAAGCGCGAATATCGATACGCCCCCCGTCCCCTGAACCAGTACGGTAGTACCGGGCCGGATCCGATCATCAACAAACAGCGACCGCCATGCGGTCAGGCCGGCCGTGGTCAGTGTCGCGGCCTCGGCATAGGTCCAGCCCTGCGGGGCATGCGTAAATGAGGTCGCGGGCGCCGTGACTTCCTCACGCGCGTAACCATCAATCCCATCGCCCGGCACCGTCGCAAACCCGATCACCTGCGGCGCACCAGCAAGCCAGGTCGGAAAGAAGGTGCTGACCACCCTGTCGCCGGGTGCGAACTCCGTAACGCCTGCGCCGACCTCAATCACTTCGCCTGCCCCGTCCGCCATGGGAATACGCGGGACAGTCGGTCCCCACATGCCACTTACAACGGCATAATCATGATAATTGAGGGATGAGGCATGCAGCTTTACCCTGATTTCACCCTGAGCAGGAGCCCTTGCCGCCTGCTCCGTGATGGTGACATTCTCAAAACCACCAGGAGGCTGCACCACTATTGTCCTGACCATGACCGGTTTCTCCTTTCTGCTCTCCTAACCGGGATATCAGAGCCAGCGGATCATTTCCAATATCCGGGGTTCATGAATTTTCATGCAGACACAGTTCTTTATTCCCCTGATATTGCCAGAACCTTTTCCCGACCCGTCAGGACAGCCCTCTTTTTAGCGAAGCGTGACGTGGCATTTCTTTACGCGGAAAGTGAGCCTCTTCTTACGCACACATGATTCATGATGAAACGACGCCTGATGACCTTTTGCGGCAAGGTTTCTTCTCAGATTGCGACATGAAGCGCTTTCCATCCGCAAAGCACGGTGATTCCCATTCAAATCCATGACCGTGCCCATGAATTGACTTGCACGGTTGCAAGTCGTCGCACGCCAATCACCTTCTTATTCATGCGTCATGCTTTAGGTAAGCACCATATTTCATTTGAATCATATCACTGCTCAGGTTGCCATTGGAAGAAGGATATTCACTCAGGTTTCCGCCTTCCGGCAATATCTCCCTTTTCGACGCGAACCGACATACTTCACAAGTTGCGCTTTCTGAAGACCGCCAATGTCCCTACGTGCAGTTTTCAGACTTACATTCCATGCAGCGGTAATGTCTCTGGCTCTGCATCGGTTTCCTTGTTCCAGTCGTAGCAGAAACCATCGTTGCCGTTCATTCAGTTCCCAATCATCAGGGACATTTACAGGGCCATGTTCAGGGACATCTTCAGGGTCATTTTCGTGGTCATTTTCCCTTACAGGCATTGTCTGCCTGCTACTTGCCTCCAGACCAAGCAGGTAAGCTTCCCTGACTGCGGCATGTGCAGAACACCCTGTTAAGTGTATCAGGATATTAGCCTCAGGCCCTCCGGCAAGGCCAAAGATGAATGCCCGGATAACCGGCGAAGAAACGACAAGACGCAGGAAATATAACGTATCCGGACCATGCTGCGCTGAAAGCCAGTGTTTGACACTCTTCTCACTTGCACCTGTCTGTCGCATAACCCTCTTGATCACACCATGGATCTCTTCATGCTCGCTTCGCAGCAGTTCGGCAACTGCCCGGGCATAGTTTTCACGATGCCCGAGAATACCCTTCCACAAAGGTAATTTCCTGCCCTTTTTCGGCAACATCTTCCTGTTCTTTCGATGTTATAATAATCCTGTTGTCAGAATGATGGAACAGACGGCTTCTCGCCGCGCGGGAAGATGTCCGGACCTCGGTTATTGGCCTCGGAAAGGGCGGAACGTGACAAACCGGACATTCCATGATGACCACACAGAGTCGAAGGAATGCTGCATTAAAGCCGCTGAATATGTCCGGATGTCAACGGATCTTCAGAAATACTCAACAGAGAACCAGTCGGAAGCAATCAGACAGTATGCCAGGACACGCGGGATCAACATCGTCCGTACTTATGCTGATGCCGGGAAAAGTGGCCTGAAAATTGAAGGACGCGACGCGCTCAAACAACTGATCGAAGACGTTCAGGCAGGGGCAACTGATTTCACATTAGTCCTTGTTTACGACATCAGTCGTTGGGGCCGGTTTCAGGATGCGGATGAGAGCGCTTACTATGAATATATCTGCCGTCGCGCGGGTATTGCAGTCGAGTATTGCGCCGAACAGTTCGAGAATGATGGAAGTCCGGTCTCAACCATCGTCAAGGGCGTCAAGCGTGTCATGGCTGGTGAATATAGCCGCGAACTTTCCACCAAAGTATTTGCAGGTCAGGGACGGCTGATCGAGAAAGGTTATCGTCAGGGAGGCTCTGCTGGATTCGGCTTGCGTCGGACCCTTGTCAATGAAAACGGCCTTATCAAGGGAATTCTTGGCAAAGGCGAACATAAAAGCATCCAGACCGACCGCGTTATCCTGACACCTGGCCCCCCTGAGGAAATCAACCTGGTTCGCGCCATCTATCAGTCATTCGTTCACCAGGGGCGTAGCGAGAACGAAATTGCCGATGACCTCAACAGACGTGGTATTCTGACAGATCTTGGACGTCCCTGGACTAGGGGGACAGTACATCAATTGCTCATCAACGAAAAATATGTTGGTGACAATGTATGGAACCGACGTTCTTTTAAACTGAAGAAAACGCGTGTCCGCAATGAACCTGAAATGTGGATTAAAGCACAAAATGCATTCGATGCCATCGTCGAGCGCGAATTGTTCGAATCCGCAAGAAGCATTATCAATACGCGCTCCTTTCGTCTAAGTGACGAAGAGATGCTACACTCCCTGAAGAAACTCTATCACCAGAAAGGCTTATTATCTGGTATAATCATTGATGAATGTGATCATTTACCTTCCAGCGGCGCCTATAGCGCCCGGTTCGGCAGCCTGCTCCGCGCCTACCATCTCGTCGGGTTCAAACCAGATCGTGACTACCGGTACATCGTGATAAATCGTGAACTGCGCAGACTTCATCCAGAAATCATCCAGAAAATCGTCGCTGAATTACAGACCACGGGAAGCACTGCATGGCATGACCTTCGGACCGACCGTATCGTCATCAATGATGAATTCAGTATTTCATTGGCAATAGCACGATGTATCGAAACCTCAACCGGACTCCTGCGCTGGAAAATTCATTTCGATACTTCACTAATAACCGACATCATGATCGTCGTACGCATGGATAGCACCAATCGTAAGATAATAGATTACTATCTGTTTCCACGCATCGATATCATTTCCGGGAAGCTTCGACTGTCGGAAGATAATGGTTTTGCCCTCGATGCTTATCGTTTCGATACCCTTGAACTGCTTTACAACATCGCCACTCCCATTTCCATCGCAGAGGTCGCATGATGTCCATCATTCGTCCAGGCAGGATCGAAATGATCCCGATCTCCCAAATTACGGTTATAAATCCACGCGCCCGCAACAAACGCCAGCATCGAGAAATTGTTAACAACATTGAAGCCATTGGTTTGAAACGGCCCATCACTGTAAGCCGCCGTGATACGGCCAATGGTCCCAGATACGACCTCGTTTGTGGCGAAGGCCGATTGGAAGCCTTCCAACTGCTCGGCCAGACCGAGATCCCGGCAGTAGTCATCAAGGCGAGCGAAAGTGAATGTCTCGTGATGAGTCTGGTTGAAAATATTGCCCGACGTATACCGCGTCCCATTGATCTCATGCGTGAAGTCGGCGCATTACGATCACGCGGTTATAACGATATGGCCATTGGCACAAAAATCGGCGTCGGGGCCTCTTGGGTCAGCATGGTTGCATCCCTTCTCGATCGTGGCGAGGAACGGTTACTGGCAGCGGTTGAAACAGGCCTTATTCCGATTACTCTGGCAATGGAGATTTCGAGGGCTGAAACAGAAGAGGCCCAGAACCTGCTCCTTGACGCCTATGAAACCGGAAAACTTAGAGGCAAGAAGCTTGCGGCAGTCCGACGGATGCTCGACATGCGCATGCAAAGCCAACGCAAAAGTATACCAACAGGGCGTTTAGGCCGCAAAACGAGCAACCGGAAAATGACGGCTGCTGATCTGATGCAGATCTACCAACGTGAAGCTGAAAAGCAGCGTCTTCTGGTCAAGAAATCAGATTTTACCCAAACGCGACTACTGTTCATCGTTGAGGCATTGAAAGATCTACTCGCGGACAGTGGCTTTACCAACCTGCTCAAAGCTGAGGGACTTGCGAGCATGCCCCGCGCTCTCGCTGCCAGAATATCGGGAGGCCGCCATGACTGATGGAACAAACAGTCGAAGACACAATCGTATCCATGTAGCTTTCGGAATGAATTTCCTCACGATTCCTGTCGCATCAATCATTCCACTCAAGACATTACCGACAGATATCAAAGCCAGCCACACATACTCCCAGATATTGGCCTCCATAAAAGCAATCGGACATCCGATAGAATCCCCGGTCGTAACACCGGATACAAAAAATGCAGAACGATGGTTTCTGCTCGACGGTCATTTAAGAATTGAAGCCCTGAAAGAACTAGGCTTCACAGAAGTCGAATGCCTGCTGGCTCCTGACGATGACACCTATACCTACAATAAACGGGTCAATCGCATACCACCGATCCAAGAACATCGGATGATCGTACGCGCCATGGAACGCGGAGTGCCGTCATCTGATATCGCGGCCGCACTCAATATTCAGGTAGAATCAGTATTGAGGCGTTTCCGGCTACTGAATGGCATAAGTCCCGAAGCTGCTGAAATACTTAGAGATACACCTTGCTCCATGAAGGTATTCGATATTTTGCGGCAGATGACGGCGGTACGACAGATCGAAGCTGCTGACCTTATGATTGGCCAGAATAACTTCACAGTCATGTTCGCCCGAGCCTTGCGTGCCGCAACATCAGAAAACCAGCTTGTTGTGACCAAGAAAGGAAAAAAGGAGGGCAGAGCGACACCATCAGGCCAGCAGATTGCGCGTATGGAACGAGAACTCGCCGCACTTCAGACCCAAGTCAAATCTGTTGAGGAAACCTACGGTATTGATAATCTGCACCTGACCGTGGCACGCGGCTATATCGCCAGACTCCTTGCAAATAATCGGATAGTCGAATGGATGGCAACCCATCAACAGGATTACCTTGGTGAATTCCAAAAGATTGTTGAAACCGACCTGCCTGGCGCGATTGGTGACAGAACAAATACCTGAATTAAAAATGCGCTCCCCCCACCCAATCTGCTCGAAACATGAAAAAAACGCATGGGGAATGGACCAAGCATGATGGTGGGAATAGCGCCCATGACATACGCGGCCGCTAGCATTTTTTCCTATGCATTCGGCCCGCAGATGCCCAATCTGACGGTCGTGCTGTCGCTCGCAGTGAATCCCATACCGTCCAGCGGAGTGCGGAACCCGTCAAACAGGGTCAGTGGCAGGGAATACTGCCATAGCTAATGATTTGACATAATCCTGAACCGGATATTCAGACGCTGCTCACGCTTTCAAGCAGCGAGGCATCATTCAGGGTCATTGACGCAGGCATCCGAACCCCTCCGCCAATCGCCGCCACTGACTGGGCCAGACCATCTACCGGTAGCACTCCCCGGAAATGTCCCAAGAATGGCGACAGGGCGTTCCCCGGCCTAACGGTCGGTACAATCGGCTCCACCGATCTCCCTGATAAAGGCGAGCAGAAGCGCACCAAGCCGAGATGACTGCTGCTGAGCGGCACCATCAATGAACTCAACGCCACTTATCCTCAAGGTCGCCTTCATCCTCCACAAAGCCCAGCATCCTGTCTCCATGCACTTCGATACGTGTTTCCCATAAATGCCGACGGTTTCCCGGTTCTACCCTGGGATGTGAGGATCAAAAGCGGACCTGTTGACGCAGGGATGCCAGACCTGTCTTTTCAGCCCCAGTGCGGCCAGCCTGTCACCAATGGCCCAACCCCAGCGCACCCGGCGCTGCCCCAACGTGGCAATGCGCCAGATATTGACGGGCAGGGAAAAAAACGGATTGTGTCGCCCATAGGCCCAGATCTCGGCCCGGATGCCGGCCTCCGCGCTATGGCCCCGGGCATGAAAGCCACCGGTATCAGCTACAATCAGGCTATTGACCGACACATCGAGCGTTACAGGCGGGCCATACCCCATGCCGGCAAGTTCTTCACGCGTGACGCGCGGCGAACCGCGTCCGGTCAGGCGGTTCTGGGCCTGGGCCGCGCCCATGCTCATGGTCTTTTCCCATGCCATGCGACCACGGGTGATGCGGTGGGAGCCAGGCACATAAACCAGCGGCCCGCCATCGGCCTTTACATCTGTCAGCGTGAACCATGCCTTGACCGTTGGATGGAACGTATCCGCATGGAGATCAGTCTGTGGATCTGGCGCTCCCTTTACCACTTTCGACAGTATGGTCTGGATGTAATATATCGGCTCGACATCATGACTGCCTACATAGCGGATGAGATCGTGCCATGCCCGCATGCCCAGAAACCGACGTACGGCTGGCATGTTCTTCAGGGCGTCCGGATCCAGTGCGATGCGGCGGGTTATCGTATCGCCCTGCACCGTTTCACGCGCCTCAGTCCGAAAGGCGCGCACTTCCTGAAGCAGCCTGTCGAATTCCTGATGTGGAAGCACGTCATGCACCACGATGAATCCGTTACGCTCAAACTCCTCTATCCGTTCTGGAGGAATCAGGTGCGCCATGCCGCGACGTCGCCGGTTGGCGGCGTGATGTGCCAGTTTCTGCCGCACGACATGTAACCCGCAGGCATTGAGAAAGGGATTGCCAATGATCGGATTGTCCCTGAATGACTTGTATCCGGTCAGAAGCTGGACGCTCCAGATCGGCCCCATGAACAGACGCCGGACCGTAAGGCGGGCGATCATGTACCATTCATGAAGGACAGACATCACGCATACCTGTAAATGTTATATGTACCTGATATTTCCGGTTTGATCAGATCCATCATCAACATCTTTGAAAACTCGGCACGCATGCTTCGGGAGAGGGTCAAACGTTGCTGCGATAAGGGTTGTGAACGCAGATGTGTTAACTGCAACGATCGTCACGGGTTGCAATACGCCCTCAGTCTTTGGGAGTGATGAACATATTTTTGATCTCATGATGGACGTCTTCAACCTGTCCGGGTCGGCCGCAACAGAACGACTGAACTGCGGACAACGGGAGCATCGTGGTGGTAAGCTGACCGGAACCGAGGCATTGCCGGATGGGAGCGTAAGTTGACCGCATATGTAGCGCTGCTTCGTGCAGTCAATGTCGGGGGCACCGGCAAATTGCCGATGACAACACTGGCACAGATCTGCAAGACGGCAGGTCTGCGGAAAGTGAAGACCTACATTGCCAGCGGGAACGTCGTTTTCGAAAGCGACAGGTCCGAAGACGAGGTCCGGACGACGCTTATGGATCAGCTACAGGCTCATGCCGGAAAGAGAGTTGGCGTGATTGTGCGAACCGCAAGCGAACTTGCCGAAACCCTCGCGCGCAATCCATTTCCGGATATGCCCGCCCATCGTGTCATGACGCTGTTTGTGGATGGCACGGTTCCGACTGACCCGCTTGAGGGCGCGACCGGGATCAGGAACGAACAGGTACGATACGGGAAACGTGAACTGTTCGTGTTCTATCCGGACGGAATGGCGGCAACAAGGCTCCGCATACCCTGCGAAAAGCAGGGAACAGCGCGGAACATGAACACGGTCGCCAAACTCTCCGAAATGGCTGCCGCCCTCACCTCATCCGGAAGTTTGTAGTGGAACTGATACTCATGTCGTCCAGGCGACACGATTATGCCCATTGCCCCCGTCAGCCCTGATAAATCCTCTGTAGCGAAGTCCGGCACGACGACGACCGTCAGTGTTTTGGCACCACCTGCTGTCAGGAAGGCGGGCAGTTACACGTTCCATTGCGACATAGCTGGTCGAACCCGTGATCTCACTACGGAATACCAGCATCTTCCCTACACTGCTGCCTTGCAGGTTGCCGTAAAATGTTTTGTTGATCGCCATCGTGTCAATCGGGCCATCACCATCGCTGACCGGCGAGAGTGTCACGTCGAAGGTGCCCAGAGCTTCGTTTTCCATTCTTCCCTCCGAAAAGCGCGTTTGCCTGCAGCTCCCCTCGCCGCTTTATTCCTTCCTGATCAGTTCAAGACCTTCTTCATATGTCGTCACGGAAAATTCGGGGAAATGACGTTTGAATTTGGTTGAGTCAAAGAGATTGTCCTGCTCGTAACGGGGCAACAGTTCCCTTATTTCCCGCACCTTTTTTGAGAAAATGCCCGCAATGATCAATGGCCATTTTCCAATGACCGAATAAGAAGGCGCTCGTCCGAAAATCCTGCTCGCCATGATGACAAATGTCTTGTAGGTCGGCCGATCATCACAGCACGGCAGATGCCAGGTCTGTCCGAAAGCTTCCGGTGTATTGCCCAGCATTGCCAGCGCACGGCTCGCATCCGGCGTCCAGATGAGGGTCCGGTGGGTGTCGTCACGGACCGGGACCAAGGGCCTTCTCCCTGCTTTCAGCCTGTCAATGATCAGCGCATTGGTGAAGCTCTGCGTTTTCCCCGGACCATAGAATTCCGGTGCGCGGGCGATGAGCACGGGAATGTCGCCGCGTGCCATTTCCTGCAGCACCATGGACGCCATTGCCGCGCGCACCCGTCCTTTCCGGCCAACCGGCGCAAAGCGCGTTTCCTCTGTCTGGATCTCGCTGTTCTGCGGATACATGTACGTATTGTCAAAATAGGCAAAGCTGGCCCCCGCCGCCCGACACGCCTGCAGGGCGTTTTTCAGCATGACGGGAAACTGTTCTTCCCAGAGTTTGCTGTCAGGGGGCAGGCCGGCCGTAAAGTAGACGATCCGGCTGCCTTTCACCGCGCCTGTTGTCTGCCCTGCATCCAGCAGGTTCGCCGCCATAAGCGTGTCGTCTTCGTTGACCTTGCGGGGATTACGGCTCACAAGCCGCAACTCCCCCGCATGATGCTGATGCAATGTCCGCGCCAGTTCCGTGGCGATCTGACCATTTGCGCCCAGAATTGTCTGCATGTGAGGCTGCCTCCATGATGCCAGGTAGGTTTGCCCATACACCGTTAACCTTGAAGTCAGATTTAATGTCAAACCACAGATTGACCTTCAACCGGGCTTGAACGTTACAGGATGATGGTCGGAGACATTGCCGCATGGGAGGGGCCAGCCATGAACCGTCATATCCTTCACGTTGTCACCAACACCGCTCATTTCGGCAATTCCGCGCATCCGACCGGATTATGGCTGTCGGAACTGACGCATGCGTGGGACGTATTTGCCGCCAGCGGTCATGCACAACGCATTGTCAGCCCAAAAGGCGGCAAAGTTCCGCTTGATCCGCATGCATTGAAATGGCCGATGCGCGATGCCTCCACCAGGGCCTGGCTGGCCGATCCGGCAAAAATGGCTCTGCTGTCGTCAACACCCTCCCCCGCAGACATCAATCCGGGCGATTATGACGCGATCTACTTTACTGGCGGTCATGGCGTGATATGGGATTTTCCAGACAATGAGGGTCTTCAGTCCATCACCCGCGCACTATGGGAAAAAGGCGGCGTGGTCTCCGCTGTCTGTCATGGATATTGCGGACTGCTGAACACCCGGCTTGCCGATGGTTCGTTTCTGGTCCGTGGTCGGAAAATCACCGGATTTTCATGGACCGAGGAAAGGCTGGCAGGTGTCGCGCGCGAAATCCCCTACAACGCGGAAGCTCAGATGAAGGCACGGGGCGCGATTTATGAAAAAGCGCTGCTTCCGTTCATGTCCCATGTCGTGACGGATGGGAAACTGGTGACGGGACAGAACCCCTTTTCCGCCCGAGCGACGGCAAGGAAAGTCGTGGCGCTTCTGGATGGGGCTTAACAGGAGGCCGTCTTTTTGCGGCGACCCGTGCTTACTGACTGACGGCGGTCCGTCGCATCCAGAAGGCGGATATCGTCCGACGTGACGTCGAGGGCTTCGGGATGTTCCGCAAGCATATTCGTCAGGACACGATGCGCATTGGCCGCACAGTCCATGTCGTCGGGACGCGCCTGAATATCCTCGATCAGGCGAAGCAGATGCGCCCTGCTCTGCGTCAGGCGTGCCTGCAACGCTTCGATATCCGCAATCTTGCGTGTCAGGGCATCCATCAATGTAGCATGGTCCCAGTGTTTCAGGTCGGGGGGCAGCAGGGTGCGGATTTCATCCAGTGTAAACCCGGCCCGCTGCGCCGTTGTGATAAGAGCCAGAATCATCACGGCCTGCTGCGGATAGGTCCGGTATCCGTTGGGCCGACGGTCAACCGTTTTCAGCAGTCCGATGCGCTCATAGAACCGGATCCTCGACGGTGTCAGGCCACTTAGTCGTGCCAGTTCTCCAATCTTCATGATTTACCCCCGGTCATGAACGCATGCTTGACCTTGAAGCTACCTTCAACGTTAGGCTCTGACCAGTATCCCGTTATTGATCGGCAAGGAGGCGTATCATGTCATTCGTCACGACATCTGACGGCGTAGAGATCTTCTACAAGGACTGGGGACCGAAGGGTGCCCAGCCGATCGTCTTCCATCATGGCTGGCCGCTCAGCGCTGATGACTGGGACACGCAGATGCTGTTTTTCCTGAGCAAGGGGTTTCGCGTGATCGCGCATGACCGTCGCGGTCATGGTCGCTCGGCACAGGTGAGCGACGGGCACGACATGGATCATTATGCGGCGGACACATCGGCCGTTGTCGAACATCTCGACCTGAAAAACGCCATCCATGTCGGACATTCGACCGGCGGGGGCCAGGTTGCCCGCTATGTCGCGAAATATGGTCAGCCCCAGGGACGTGTTGCCAGGGCCGTGCTCATCAGTTCCGTGCCGCCCCTGATGGTTCAGACGGACCGCAGTCCCGACGGCGCACCGATTGCAGTCCTGAACGGACTGCGTGCGGGGCTTGCGGCCAATCGCGCGCAGTTCTTTGTCGATGTAGCCAGCGGGCCGTTCTACGGCTTCAACCGCCCGGGCGCAGAAGTTTCGGACGGCACGATCCGCAACTGGTGGCGTCAGGGCATGATGGGCAGCGCCAGGGCGCATTATGAAGGCATCAAGGCATTCTCCGAAACGGATCAGACGGACGACCTGAAAGCCATCACAGTGCCGGTGCTTGTGCTGCAGGGCGATGATGATCAGGTCGTACCATACAGGAACGCGGCGGTCCTTCAGGACAGGCTGCTTCGGAACAGTACGCTGAAGATCTATCCCGGCTATCCGCACGGCATGCACACGACACATGCAGACGTCATCAATGCAGATATCCTGGCGTTCATTACAAAATGAGGATCGCATCATAACGATGTGACGTTTGGCGTCCGCAGGTGGAGTCTGGTCTCTCCACCTGCCATATCATGCGTTCAGTTCCCGCAATGTCGCCACGCGGAAATGTCCCCGTCCATATCGGCTTTACGATAACGTTGCCGACAGCGGGAATGTGCGGCACCTTTACCGGATTGGGCGCGTTCCCTCCGGCAGTATTTTCGTCAATTCGATGTCCTGATCACGATGTTATCCGGTTTCTATTGTCGCAAGCCCTCATGGGAGAAGGGAGATATAAACTCCGCCTCGCCGCCAAGTTCATGCTTGATCTCCAGCAGACGGTTATATTTCGCGATCCGCTCGCTTCGGCAAAGCGAACCAGTCTTGATCTGTCCCCCG
Organism: Gluconacetobacter entanii; assembly: GCF_013155425.1. Lineage (NCBI taxonomy): Bacteria > Pseudomonadati > Pseudomonadota > Alphaproteobacteria > Acetobacterales > Acetobacteraceae > Gluconacetobacter > Gluconacetobacter entanii. The sequence continues at coordinate 28,662 of NZ_JABJWD010000117.1, forward strand.
CCCATCGCGACAGCAAAATCCGCGATGAAGGTATCTTCCGTCTCACCAGAACGATGAGACACGATATAGGCCCACCCCGCACGCCTTGCCGCGTCAACAGCAGCAATGGTCTCCGTCACCGTGCCGATCTGGTTCAACTTGATCAGCACGGCGTTGGCCGTCTTTTCACGGATGCCACGCTCAATAAACGCGGGATTGGTAACGAAGATGTCGTCACCAACAATCTGTAAACGTTCGCCGAGTTTTGCAGTCTGCGCCGCGAAGCCGGCCCAGTCATCCTCGGCAAGCCCGTCTTCCAGTGAAACAATGGGATAGCGGTCGATCCATTCTGCATAAAGTGCAGTCATTTCATCGGAAGTGCGCGTGACGGGCGTGCCGTTTACCTTCAGGTGATAAGCGCCCTCATGGCCAAAAGATGAGGCCGCCGGATCCAGCGCAATGGCGATATCGGGACCGGGACGATACCCGGCCCTTTCGATCGCTTCGACAATCAGGGCGCAGGCGGTTTCGTTGTCCGCAAGTTTCGGTGCAAAGCCACCTTCGTCACCGACCGAGGTGACATGACCCCGTTCATGAAGGAGGGAACGAAGCGCATGGAAAGTCTCGCTCCCATAGCGCAGGGCTTCCGAAAAGGTCGTGGCACCGTGCGGCACGATCATGAATTCCTGGAATTCCAGCCCGTTGACAACGTGCAGGCCGCCGTTCAGCACGTTCATCATGGGGACCGGCAGCCTGCGGGCGCCGCTTCCACCGAGGCTGGCATATAAGGGAATGCCCGCAGCGGCCGCCGCCGCCCGCGCCACGGCCATCGATACGCCAAGGATCGCGTTCGCACCCAGCCCTGTCTTGTTTCCGGTTCCGTCGCGTTCCAGCATGATCCGGTCGATGGCCGCCTGCCGTCGCACATCCTGTCCGACCAGCAAAGGCGCGATCACATCACGGACATTGGCAACCGCCCGGCATACGCCCCTGCCGCCATAACGGGCATGGCCCTGTGTTGACGGCGCAGAATCCGGTTGCGGTCCATCACGCAGTTCGCGGGCCTCGAACTGCCCTGTGGACGCGCCGGACGGAACGGATGCAACCGCCACTGTTCCGCCATCGAGCACCAGCATCACACGAATGGTTGGATTGCCCCGGGAATCAAGGATTTCAAGCGCGTCAATGCTGCGGATGCGAAAATCAACCATCATCATACCCTTCCATCCCGATGGTCGCAGAAGGATATGGATCTCCTGCCGCGACAACATATGTCGCATGGGCAGGAGTCATCAGCCCTGAGGGCGGTTACGGGAGGAACTCCATCTCCCCGCGCGGTCAATGGACATGTCACGACGATCATGCCGGTTCCCGCGACGATATCGTTTCCAACACTTGACAGGCACCATCGTTCACGGGTGATACTGGTTATGGCAATGGATTCTGCCTGATCGCTACATGGCGGTCGAACCGCTTCCCTGGTGGAGGCTGATGATTCCTACCCTGCGGGCCTGCATGGGGGGAATCCGTCCGACGTCTTTCCTCCTTACCATATGGCTCCGTGACTGACCGTTTGGGGGAGAATGACGTCATGCGCCTTCTGGTTGTTCTGGATCGGCCTGATACCGCGCTTTTCACACTCGGGACCGCCGGGGCGCTGGCCGAGCGGCTGTGTGCGGATCAGATTCGCATCCTGCATCCGCGTCTTGCGGACAATCCTGCATTCCAGACACCCGATGAAGGGATGCCCACCACCGAGGAACAGCAGCGCTTTGCGCGCGAGGTGACGGAACGTGCTGACAGGCTGCGTGAAATAGCCTCCGCCTGGATAAGGTCGGCCTCATCCGGCGCGCACCCTCAGCCAGACAGGCAGTGGGTCGAAATCGCGGGAGATGTCCGCAAGATCGCGGCGCAGGAAGCACGCAGCGCCGATTTCGTCATTCACGGCCGCCCCCGGGCAGGCGATCCGGCCTATGTGGTGGATGCCTTTGCGGGCATCCTCTATGACGCCGAGGCCACCCTGATTGTCGCACCATTGCAGGATTATGCCTCCGTCGGGCACAGGCCGGTGATCGGATGGCATCCCTCGCACGCGCTCGACAACGCCATATCGGCCGCCATGCCGCTGCTGGAAACCGCCGAGCGCGTGACGCTCATTATCGGTGAACATGATGGCAACGAAACCCAGTTGCCGGCTTTCGCCAGCACCCTTGGCAGGCGGGGCGTACAGATCATTGTTGACCGGTTCAGGATCGACGGTGATGTCGGGGAACAGATCCGCACCCATGCACTGGCGGCGAATGCCGATCTCCTCATCATGGGGGCCTATACCCGACCGCATTTCCTTGAATGGCTGTTCGGCGGCCCGACACAGGATCTTTTCACCCACGCCACCCTTCCCATCCTGACCCACCACTGAATATTGAACAGAACGCCTGCGATGCGCGCACATGCATGCAGGCATGAAGGATAGTTTTCGATGATGTCTGGCGTCCTTACCCCGCTGTGGATCGCTGTCGCGGGCGCGATGGGGACATTGCTCCGTTATTACGCAGGTATCCTGACACTGTCATGGAGCCAGCGGTTACCCTGGGGTACAATCCTGATCAACATAACAGGTTCTTTCGCCATAGCCTTTTTCAGCGCCCTGACGGCCGCCCATGCCCGCTTCCCGGCGTCAAACGAAACCCGGTTGATCGTCATGGCAGGACTCTGCGGCGGTTACACGACGTTTTCGTCTTTCAGCCTCCAGACCATCGACCTCGCCCGGGATGGCGCCTTGGTCCGTGCCCTGCTCAATGTCACCCTGTCTGTGGTGCTGTGCCTTGGTGCCACGGCCCTCGGCTATGTATCCGCCGAAGCTGTCAACGGACATTCTGCCAGCATCCACGCCTCCCCCATGCATGATTCAGATCTTCCGCGGAAATAAACGTCCCCTTTCTGCCCGGATATCCACGACGGCAATCCGGGGCGGTTTTACTGAACAAGACCAAGTTCAAGGCCGATATAGGCCAGCACGCCGCCCCCCACGAACAGGGCCATGCCCCACGCAGCACGGGACCCATGAACCGTTCCGGCCAGGGCGACGCCCATAAGCGCCAGCAGCGCGAGCGTCGCCAGAAGGCCCAGCCATGAAGGACCGGGAAGTATCATGGCCAGAAGAAGCGGTGTCATTGACCCCGCCAGTCCACAGACGGCCGCAAGCACCGCACCGAGCGCGGAATTGACGAGCGCTTTCCGCCCCAAAGCCGTGGCAGACATATGCCTGCTTGGACGCAGGTTCAGTTCCCTTTCAATACCGACAAGTGCGGTTCGTTCCTGTGCATAGTGGGCAACAAAAAATACGAACAGCGTCGTCAGACCCGCGGCCATCCCCACCCGAAATGCCAGCGTGTACGTTATGACGTGCCCATGACCGAGGAAACTGCGTGATGCCAGCGTCAGGGCATTCAGGATGCCGTCCACGGTTCCCGCTACGATATCAAGCCGGTTCTCGACTTCATGGAACCATCGCAGGGGCTGGCCGGATCTCATCGGCGTCGTGGCACGCTTTCGATAAGCCTGTCGCCCGTGGCAAGGTGATCAAGACTGTGGACCACGGCCCCTGTTTTTTCGATTGCCTCCACAATACTTTCGTAATCCATGTTCTCCCCCTCGATCGTAACATCCGTTCCGATGGTTTCCGTGTCGATTTCGGTCACGGTAATGCTGCAGGCCGCCACACCGGGGGATGACTGGATCGCCGCGGCAACGGCAGTCAGCGTTGGGCCGCGCATGGACAGGTCAACATCAAGGAGAACCCGCCGCACATTCAGTTGCCCGTCCATGGCAGACCCTTTCCGTGTCCAGGGATATTCAGGAAAACCGGAGAATTACTTACGGGTGTGGATACTTTCGTTGATACGTTCCACGGACCATTCGCCGTAGCGCGGCGTAAAGATGCTGACACCGCAGGGATCTGACGTAAATTTCCAGTAATTGCGCAGGGGAAGGCGTAAGATAGCGAGTATCAATGTCCTGATGACGCTGTCATGTGTTACGATGACGGCCGTTCCGTTTTCTGCCTGCGCAAGGGCTTCATTCGCAGCCTCTACGGCACGTCGGGCAACAGTTTCAAGCGTGTCACCATTGGGGATGCGCGCGAGATCAGGTGTCTGCATCCATGCGTCGTAATCCTGAGGATATGCCGCAGCGATATCCTTGTGGGAGTGCCCCTGCCAGTCGCCATAATTGAAATCCGTCAAGCCAGTCATGGGGAAGACACTCTCACCATGATGATCGGCAATGGCCCTGGCAGTCTCGACACAGCGTGACAGGGGACTGGACGCAACGACTTTGACATCAGGCGCCGCAGACAGGTAATGCGCTGTCAGGGCGGCCTGCTCCCGGCCGCGATCCGTCAGGGGAAGATCCTGCGTCCCCCGGAAACTGGGCGGTTTGATGCCCGGTACCTCGCCATGGCGGACCAGAACCAGACGTGATGCACCATGCGGTGATAATGCTGGCGGAAAAACAAGGGCTGTCATTGGATATACCTCCGGCTTGCGCTTCACGCGTTATGCCAGGAGTCATCAGCCAAAATGGCGGTTATAAGGAGGAACCCCATCTCCCTGTATTCCAAAGTAATAGAGAACGTCTGCTTCTTCCGTCAAGACAATATACATGAGGTATTGAAGTCTCCTCGCAATTTAACGTGTTCCCAACGCCTGATTTCCGTTACCTGTTCTGTCCGGTCCAATTACGGCAATCGGTCAGTTACCCGTGGTGACAGGTTCCATGCCTGATCCCGCGCCCGGCAGGATCGCCAGCGGCAGGTCCAGCCATCTTGCCTTCAGGTCCCATACCACCGCATCGCATGCCAGTGCGCCGTCACCTTCCGTCGATCTGTAAACCCGGGCGCCTTACGATTTTCCTGCTGGCAGCAGGGACGCCAGCATTTCCTTTGCCGAACCCAGTATGACACTGGCCCGCTCCGGTTCCGTGGGGAGCGATGTCAGGAAGGCCTTGGCCTGCTGCAGGGTGATATGCGGCGGCAATGGCGGCACGTTGGGGTCGGTGCGGGCTTCAAGAATGACAGGGCGGTCGGCGCCCAGGGCTTCTTCCCATGCGGTGGCGACGTGTGCGGGGTCATCAACATAAATCCCCTTCAGCCCCAGCAGTTCGGCATAGCGATGATAGGGAAAATCCGGAATGGACTGGGTTGATTCCGTCTTGCCCCTGCCAAGCTGGATGCGCTCCTCCCACGTGACCTGATTGAGGTCCTGGTTATTCAGCACAAGTACGATCAGCCGGGGATTGGACCACTGCTTCCAGTATTTGGAAATCGTGATCATGACATTCAGGCCGTTCATCTGCATGGCCCCGTCGCCCATGCAGGCAATGACCGTGCGTTCGGGATAGGCCATCTTGGCCGCCATGGCATAAGGCGTCCCCGCCCCGAGGGAGGCCAGACCACCTGAAAGTGATGCCTTCATGCCACGCCGCATTTTCAGGTCACGCGCATACCAGTTGGCGACGGAGCCGGAATCAGCGGTGATGATGGCATTTTCCGGCAGGCGGGGTGACAGTTCCCAGAATACGCGTTGCGGGTTAAGCGGCTGGGCACCGGTCATGGCGCGGGCTTCCAGCACTTTCCACCACTGGGCCACTTCCTTTTCGATATGGGCGCGCCATGAGCGGTCACTGTTGTGATGAAGCAGCGGGATCAGGGCGCGCAAGGTCGCAGCACTATCGCCCTGCAGGTTGACCTCCATCGGGTAACGCAGGGACAGGTTGGCGCCGTTTATGTCGATCTGCACGCCACGCGCCTGCCCCGGCCTTGGCAGGAACTCGCTATAGGGAAATGATGATCCCACCATCAGGAACGTGTCGCATTCCTTCATCATGACCCATGACGGCTTCGTGCCCAGCAGGCCGATCGAACCGGTAACGAAGGGGAGTTCATCAGGTACGGCGGCCTTGCCCAGCAGCGCCTTGGCAATCCCCGCCCCAAGGATTTCCGCGATCTGGAGCAACTGGTCCGTTGCCTCCAGCGCACCTGCGCCGGCAAGGATCGCAACCTTTTTGCCGGCATTGAGTATTTCGGCCGCGGCACGCAGGCCTGCCTCCTCGGGCACCTTGCTGCCAACTGTCGTGCCGATGCCCGTATGGGTCGAACCATGCGCCATTGGCGGGTCTTTATACGGCAGTTCCTGCAGGTCATTGGGTACGATCACGACGGTCGGCGCACGTTTGTCGCGCGCGATCCGCACGGCCCGGTCCAGCGCATGGCGTATCTGCGATGGTTCGGTCACGGTTACGATGTATTCGCACGCCACGTCCTTGCATAGCGATTGCAGGTCCACTTCCTGCTGGTAATTCGTGCCAATCGCCGTACGGGCCTGCTGGCCCATGATCGCCACGACACCAACATGATCAAGCCTGGCATCATAAAGCCCGTTCAGCAGGTGGATGGCGCCGGGGCCCGATGTTGCGAAACACAGCCCCACCTGCCCGGTAAACTTGGCATGCGCCGTAGCCATGAACGCGGCCATTTCCTCATGCCGTACCTGCACATATTCGATATGGCCTGCATCCACTTCGCGTTGCAGGGCCACGTCTATTCCGCCTGCCCCATCGCCCGGATAACCGTAAGCGCGTCTGAGGCCCCATTCCTGAAGGCGTTTCCATAAGAATTCGCTGACATTCATTTTCAGGGACCTCCCGCCGGATTCATCGGGCCAACGTCGAGAATTCGCAGGGGTTGCTGGCACGACAGTTTTGTAAAGACAACGCAGAGAACCGGTTGTTCATGCGGAAGATGAACAATCGGTATCTCAGTGCACAGGGATTATTGTGTGGTCAGGACGTTTGACGTCAGGTGGTGAATGTCATGAAGCAACCGGGACCTGGTCTCTCCCTATCGTCCCGACAGGTCAGCATGCGCCATCCCATCCATATCCGGCCTCAGGCTGCGGCATGCTGGTTTACACTCATCCCGGCGATGCGCGTCAGTTTCTGGTCGGCGGATTTTTCTTCCTCAAGCGTCTGTTCCAGAACACTCGCGCAGTCGCTACGGCCAAGTTGCCGGGCATAGGCGATGAGGCTTCCGTAACGGGTTATTTCATAATGCTCGACCGCCTGCGCTGCCGAGAGCATGGCGGCATCACGGACCTCAGGATCATCACAGTCGCTGATGATGTCCTTCGCCTCGGAAAGGATGCCATCCATTGCCTGACAGGTCACGCCCTTAACGGGTTGGCCATGCATCTGGAACACCTGCTCAAGCCTGCGTACATGTTCCTGTGTTTCCGTCAGGTGGTGCTGGAACGCGGCCTTCAGTTCCGGTTCGGTGGCCTCTTCCGCCATGGTGGGCAGGGTCCTGACGATCTGGTTTTCGGCATAATAGATATCCTGAAGGGTATGCACGAACAGGTCATCAAGGGTTTTGATCGGTTTTGAAAACAGGCCCATTGATTTTCTCCATTCTCGAAAAGATGCCATTCGCCTGATCGGCGCACGGCAGTCGATGCGGTGACCGGAGCATTCAGTTTCCGGGGGACGACAGCAGATTGCTGACGTCCCCGGTATCCAGCATGATGTCAGGTGTTCTTGTGGCTCTGCTGGCCGGCCTTGACATGCTGTTCATGTGTGCCGCCGCGGGTGCCGGTGCTGTGTTCGCCCTCGCCTTTCCCGGCATGCGACGTGCCTGTATTCTTATGGCTCTGTTCACCGGCCTTGACATGCTGTTCATGCGTGCCGCCGCGGGTGCCGGTACCATGCGTACCCTCACTGTTCGCGCTGTGCGACGAGCCTGTGTTTTTATGGCTCTGTTCACCAGCCTTGACGTGCTGTTCATGGCTGCCGCCTTGATTGGCCATTTTTTCCGTTCCTTTTACTGATGCGAGACGGCGGTTTATGTAGCCGTCCTACGATAAACCACCTGCATTGATCGAGGTTCCAGGAATTCAGAAAAAATTATAATTATTTGAAAAAGAAATTATGTAACAGATTTTGCCCAATTTATTTTATTAACTATAAAAATTAAGTGATTTTTTGAATCTCAATACTTTTAATATAGATCAGAATGTCTGAATACAGACCTACGTACCATGAGGTTGAATGTGGGTCCTGACATTGGCATCGAATCTCATCATGCAGGAACATACCCCTGCAATATCACCCGGTCGGCTTTATGTGTGTTTGATATGCCATTAACGAAAGCAAAAACACATGAAATTTCTATTTTTTATCTGGGCTTTCTCTATATGAGTTCATCCGTGCAAGGATGAAAATTCATGGGCAGTCTGGCACGATGATGACTGTTAATTGACGACCGACCGATGCCAGCAAGAAAAAGGATTTTCCGGCCTGCTTCACATATGATGGCGCAACCAATGGCCTCCCGATACCTTATCCTCGCAAATGGGAAAAGCCCGGATACCCATTGGAGCGCCTGCCTATACGCCCTGTGCCTGTCGCCAATCTATCCCTGTATGTCACATTGCCGGACCAGCAGCAGAGGACTGCCTGATTGAGGATACGATTTCATGGGAATCAACTGAAAAACAATAACTCCCGAATGATATTTTTACAGGGACGATCCTCCGATGCTTTTTGCAAAAAACTCTTTTGTTTCCGAAAGCATTTCTTTGAAACAGTGACTGGCGATCATGAAAACAGAGTGTAATCATGGAAAGTACAATACCACTTTCGCGCAACCTGTTAAGAAAACACATCTGAAGTTTCGTCCTCATGAATCTTCAGTATGGACAATGGTTTCATATCTGCGTTGATATGCAGAACATGTTTCATAAAAAACGCCTTGGTATGCGCCCTGGATGGCCCGCATTCTTCCGAATGTAGTCTCCACCGCACGGTGGCATAAGAACAGGGCTATTTTCACGCGCTTCATTCTCCCGTTGCGTGCTGAAGAAGCACCGGGAGCATGGCGGGGGTATTATGAACGCTGGCACCAAATGACCCATCCTGAAAGTTACCCGTGTTTTCTTGAACTTATGTCCGAACCAGGCCATGTTGTCAGTTAATTCCGATGACAATTGCGACGAGTTGAACGGTCGCGAGGAAAGTTGATTTCAGCTTGTCATAGCGTGTTGCGATGCCTCTGAACTGCTTCAGTCTGGCGAAAAACCATTCGCTGATGTTTCGATTTTTATAAATTGAGAAATGGATGTTTCGTGGATGGGTACGGTTTTTCCTTAAATGGATAACCGGTGCCTTTCCCCGCTTATCAAGTTTTTCAATGAGCCGATCGGCATCATAAGCCTTGTCGGCGATAAAAGCTTTGGGACCGACTTCATCCAGGAGGGAGTCTGCTTCATGCCCTTCCCCAGCATGTTACGAAAGGCGCGGAATCATTGCCCGTGTTTGCGGCTGCACAGGTGACACGGAAGAACGAACCCGCTGCGCGGGATTGGTGCGATGTGGAGGTCTGTCACCATGGCGTGAGCGATCTGTTTTATTTGGAACTATCCTGATCGGGCCAAGCACTCTGGCTTCTTCCCACCAGAAGGAGCCGGATGATGACAGAGTCCCTGTACATTGCTGCAATCAGTCCCCTTCGCCAGCGCCTGCTTGATGACATGGCGGTGCGGCGGTTCTCCCGGGAGACGCAGCGCAATTACCTTCGCGATGTCGGCCGTTTCGCCACGTTTCTGGGCCGCTCACCCCACACGGCAACAGTCGAGGATGTGCGCCAGTTTCAGATTGCGCAGAACGCGGCTGGCATGCCGACACCGACCAGAATGCCATCGTGTCGGCGCTGCGGTTTTTCTTCACCCAGACGCTCGACCACCCCGACCTTGCACGCAAGTTGGTCCGGGTATGGGGCTGGCGCACCTCGCGGCGTTTCAGGTTGATCCACACATCGCCGCCGGGGGACTAACATCGGTGCTTGAACACTTTCAGATCGACAGATTTGTCGATGTGCATGCGGTCTATCTGGGACATCGTGGCACGCTGCCTGCGCGGATCAGGGCCGTTCTTGAGTTCCTGAAGGAGAATAATTACACGAACCGTCCTACTTAGGGGAGATACAGCCAAAGTGGGGTTCGGACCACTCGCAGTCGGAGCAGCATTGAGCGCTTGGCAGCTAACAATGAAGGGGCAGACAGGCCCTCCTTTTTCTGGGCAGCCATTATTGTTGCAGCGAGCTTTAGCTTCTTTTCTTTTTTTGTCGCTGGCTCAGCGAAAAAAAGAATTCGGGCAATAGATCTTCTTGACCACGCCATAGAGGAGCGCAAGGTTGCCGAGGAACCATGATGCGGCATTGTGGTTAGGGACAGATACCGCTCGTCATTCGGGCGCGAGAGCCATTCGGACGAGACGCGGGCGCTACTGACGTGCCCCCCTTTTTGTATCCACTCAAAAGGAGAGTTCCCGTTTTTTATGGCTTGGGGTTGGTGGGATGACAAGTGTCTCGGGGG
>NZ_JABJWD010000118.1:0-10217 GCF_013155425.1 Gluconacetobacter entanii
GTTCCCGCCACGAAGTGCTCCAGAAGACGCTTTTGGATGCTGACAGGCAGCCGGCTGCGACGACGTACTTTCATACAACATATCAAGCCTTTATTGGCTTACCTATGCCAGCCCTTTTCCAAAAAGCTTCGAAAGACGTCGCCTTTTTAAAAAAAGGCAACACCCAAAAACTTTTATTACTTTGAAAATGACTTTTCCAGCAATGGAAAGGATTAGGCGTCGCGACCCACCGCAAGGCGCAGGGGTCGTCCGGCATCGCGGATGCGCACCGGCGTCATGCCAAGGACATCGCCATCGACCTGCACCGGGACCGGGACTGCGGCATGGATATCCACGGAACGTCCGGTCACGATCCGCACATCGCGCATGCGCTCCACCCGCCCCAGCAGCAGCGCACACCCCATGCGCAGGGTGGCCAGAAGCCCCGCCGTTTCCAGCATGATGACGCGGAACCCGGCCTCATGCTGCATCCCGTGGGGGCAGATGACGAACCGCCCGCCATAAAGCCGTCCCTTGGACACCACGACGCCATGGGCGCGGAAGGGTTTTCCGTCCACCCGTACCTCAAGCGTCGTGAAACGGTATCCCACCGCCGCGCCCAGCATGGTCAGGACATAGGCCGTGCGTCCCACCATGCGTTTCAGGCGCGACGGCAGCCAGTGTACCACGCAGGCGTCAAACCCGACGCCCGCCATCTGGACGAACAGGCGTATGTGTTTTGCATCCTCTGCCACGCCGGGCCAGATGGTGGCATCCGCCCCGGACAGGATCAGTCGTGCTGCCGCCTCCGGCGCGAAGGGGATGGCGAGTTCACGGGCCAGCACATTCGCGCTGCCCGCCGGAAAGATGCCCATGCGCTGCGGCGTGCCCGCGATGGCCTGCGCGACCTCCGCGATGGTGCCATCCCCGCCGGCGGCGATGATGCAGTCGGTCGTGCCATCACGCATGACCTGCCGTGCCAGTTCCTCCGCATGGCCTGCATGGCGTGTCGCCAGGACCTGCACGCTTGCGCCACCCGCGCGCAGGGCGGCGGCGAAGCGTGCCAGCGGCGCGCGACGCCTGCGTCCTGCCGTGGGGTTGGTGATGATGCAGGCGCGCATGCCCTCAGCCATGGTCTGGATGGTACCCGATAATTGGAAAGTGTTTCAAAATAACCTATTGATATAATTTAAAAAAGTTTTTGGGTGCCGGCTTTTTTCAAAAAGGCGGCGTTCTTTGAAGCTTTTTAGAAAAAGCTTCACCAAAAACTTCTTATCATTTTGTGGGATCGATCACATGGTGGCCGATACCCTGTCAAAATAATGGCGCAGGCGATAGGATGTGCCAGCTTTTTTGTATGGGACTGTCATGGCGCATTCTTCTTCCTCCCGCCTCGTGATTCTGGCGGCCCTGGGGGGCAATCTTCTCGTCGCGGCGACCAAGTGCGTCGCGGCCTGGATTTCCGGCAGTTCCTCCATGCTGAGCGAGGCGATCCATTCCCTGATCGACACCGGCAACCAGGCGCTGCTGCTGGTGGGGATGCGGCGTGCGGCACGGCCGGCCACGCTGGCGCACCCGTTCGGCTATGGGCTGGAACTGTATTTCTGGACCTTTGTCGTCGCCCTGCTGATCTTCGGTCTGGGCGCGGGCATCTCCTTCTTCGAAGGCGTGATGCACATCCTGCACCCGCAACCCATGGCGCATGTGCTGGTCAATTACATCGTGCTGGGGCTGAGCATCCTGTTCGAAGGCTCGGTCTGGGTCATGGCCCTGCGGGAATTCCGCCGCCATGGCAAGGGCCGCCTTGGCTGGGTCGAGGCCGTGCAGCGCAGCAAGGACCCGACCGTCTTTACCGTCCTGTTCGAGGACACGGCAGCCCTTGCGGGCCTGTTTGTCGCGCTGGTGGGCAATGTGGCGTCGGAGATGCTGGACATGCCGGTGCTTGATGGCGTGTCGTCCATCATCATCGCGATGATCCTTGCGGTGACGGCCACGTTCCTCGCGCGGGAGTCGCAGTCGCTGCTGACGGGGGAGGGCGTCGCGCCGGAGGTACTGGCCGCCCTGCGGCGCATGGCGCTGTCGGCGCGGGGGGTGGACCGCCTGAACGAGATCCGCTCCATGCATTTCGGGCCGCGCGACGTGCTGGTGGTCATCAGCATTGATTTCCACAACACCCTGTCGGCAGGCGATGTGGAGGCGACGGTGTCCGACCTAGAGCGCCAGATCAAGAAGACCTATCCCGAAGTCACCCGCGTCTTCATCGAGGCGCAGGACAACCGCAGCCAGCCCCCTGCCGCGTCGTGAAATATGCATAAGGAATAAAAGTTTTTGGTGAAGCTTTTTTCAAAAAGCTTCGAAAGACGTCGCCTTTTTAAAAAAGGTGACACCCAAAAGCTTTTAATACTTTCACCATTTTTCCGGGACGGTCTTTGATCAGGCGACGAAGTCTGCCGCCGCGTACCCCTGCGCAAACAGCAGCGTGCGCAGCGTGGTATGGTTGACCTGCGCTGCGATGGCCTTGCGCACGGCGGGCTTGGCGTGGAACGCGATGCCCAGCCCTGCCTCACGCAGCATGGCGAGGTCGTTTGCACCATCGCCCACGGCCATCGCCTGTCCCATATGCAGGCCACCGCCCTGCACCAGCCTGCGCAGGTGCGCAAGCTTTGCATCCGGGCCAAGGATCGGCTGTCCCACCTTGCCGGTCAGGTGCCCTTCCTCGATCAGCAGGGTATTGGCGTGCTGTTCGTCAAACCCGCATTTTTCCGCCACGCGGGAGGTAAAGAACGTGAACCCGCCCGACACCAGCGCCGTATGCGCGCCATGCTTTCGCATCGTGCGCACCAGTTCCAGCGCGCCGGGGTTGAGGCGGACATCCTTCCATGCCGCCTCCAGCAGGGTGGCGGGCATGCCGCGCAGCAGGCCGACACGTTCACGCAGCGCGGCCTCGAAATCCATCTCGCCATTCATGGACCGGCGTGTGATCTCGGCAATGCGTTCGCCGATGCCCGCATGGCGGGCAAGGTCATCAAGGGTTTCGCAATCGACGATGGTGCTGTCCATGTCCGCGACCAGCAGACGCTTGCGCCGTCCGTGCGCGGACACGACGATGGCGTCGAGGTGGCGGCGCGAAAATTCCTCGCGCAGGGGGGCGATATGCGGCATGTCGCCCGTGCCGGGTGCGGGGCAGGGGATCTCGACCGCCTCGCCCTCCGACAGGGTGACGGGGGCCGCCCCGCCGGTCATGTCGCGTGCATGGGCGATGTCCGCCGTGCCGAGCGATGTGGCGTCGCGATTGGCGACAAGGACGAGGAAGTGGGTCGGGGAAGGGGAGGAATCAGCCATGACGTCCGGGCATGTGGCAGGGATGGGGCAATGACGCAAGGCACCGAAACGGGGCAGCGTCCCGCCGTGATCGTGGCAGGCCCCACCTGTTCGGGCAAGTCCGCGCTGGCGCTGGCGCTGGCGCGCGTGATTGGCGGCACCATCATCAATACCGATTCGATGCAGGTCTATCGCGAACTGCGCGTCCTTACGGCCCGCCCCACGGCGGCGGAGGAAGCATTGCTGCCCCACCGCCTGTATGGCGTGCTGCCGGCGACGACGGCGGGATCGGTCGCATGGTGGCGCGAACAGGCCCTGCAGGCGGCGGAGGAAGCCTGGCGCGCCGGGCGCATCCCGGTCTTCTGCGGCGGGACGGGGATGTATTTCCGCGCCCTGACCGAAGGACTGGCCGATATCCCCGACCCGCCCCCCGAAATCCGGGCGCAGGCCCGGGCCGCCGTGATGGCCGAAGGGGGGCCCGCGATCCATGCGCGCCTGATGGCGGTCGATCCCGAAACCGCATCCGCCCTGCGCCCGGGCGATACGCAGCGCATCGCCCGGGCGTGGGAGGTCTGGTGCGCGACGGGGCGGGGCCTTGCATGGTGGCGGGCGGAGTCGGTGCTGCCCCCGCTGTGTGCGCGATTTGTCGCCGTGCGCCTGTCGCCGCCGCGCGACCTGCTGCGCCGTGCCATTGCCGCGCGGTTCGAAAACATGATGGACCATGGCGCGGTGGAGGAAGCGCGCGCCCTGCTGGACCGCGGCCTGTCGCCCGCCCTGCCCGCGATGCGCGCGCATGGCGTCCCCGAACTTGCCGCCATGCTGCGCGGGGAGATGTCGCGGCACGACGCCATCGCCCGTGCGGTGCAGGTCACGGCACAATATACCAAGCGCCAGTCCACATGGTTCGCCCACCATGCCCTGGCGCCAGGGGCGCGGACATACCTGCATGAGGGGCGAATCGCATCGGGCGCGCAACAAATGGAAAGGGATGAGAGGAAAATCATTTCTTTTGTTATTAATTGCATTGACGCCGGGGGCAGCTTTGCTTAAACCCGGCCCACATTTCGTCCACTGGGGGCGCCGTCCTTCCTGATGGGGCCGGGACGAAAGGAGTCAAGGACATGAACGCACCCGTGCAGCACACCGCCATCCGGCCCGACGCCCGCGCCACGACTGTTGACCCCACGGTCATGTCGGGTGCGGAAGTACTGCTGCGCGTTCTTCAGGATGCGGGGGTGGAGGTCATCTTCGGCTATCCCGGTGGCGCGGTCCTGCCGATCTATGACGCGCTGTTCCGGCAGGACAGGATCCGCCACGTCCTCGTCCGTCATGAACAGGCCGCCGTCCACGCGGCGGAGGCCTATGCCCGCTCCACCGGGAAGGTGGGCGTGGTGCTCGTCACCAGTGGTCCGGGCGGCACCAATACCGTGACCGGCCTGATGGACGCGCTGCTGGATTCCATTCCGGTCGTGTGTTTCACCGGGCAGGTGGGCGTGCCGCTGATCGGCACCGACGCCTTTCAGGAGGCCGACATCACCGGCATCACCCGGCCTGCGACCAAGTTCAACTACCTCGTGCGGCATCCCCAGGATATCGCCCCGGTGGTGCAGGAGGCATTCCATATCGCGCGCACCGGCCGTCCGGGGCCGGTGCTGGTGGACCTGCCGAAGAACCTGATGGTCGGTCCCGCACCTTATATTGAATCGGCCCCTGTCCTGCATCCGTCCTACCGCCCCCGGTTCGAACCGGACCGCGCCGCCGTGGCGCAGGCCGTCGCCGCGATGAAGAAGGCGCGCCGCCCGCTGTTCTATACCGGTGGTGGCGTCATCAATTCCGGGCCGAAGGCGGCCGGGGCGCTGGGCCGTCTGGTGCGCATGACGGGTTTTCCCTGCACCTCGACCCTGATGGGGCTGGGCGGGTTCCCGACCACGGATCCGCAGTTCCTTGGCATGCTGGGCATGCATGGTTCGTACGAGGCCAACCTTGCCACCCATGACTGCGACGTGCTGGTGGCACTGGGTTCGCGCTTTGACGACCGTGTGACGGGGCGCCTCGATGCGTTCTCGCCGGGATCGTTCAAGATCCATGCCGACATCGACCCCGCGCAGATCGGCAAGATCGTGCCGGTTGACCTCGGCCTTGTGGGGGATGCCGGGCGTGTCATCGAGATGATGATCGAGGAATGGGAACGCACCCCCACGCCGGCGCCGCAGGCCGCGGACCTTGAAAAATGGTGGGCGCAGATTGCGGAGTGGCGCGGGCGCGACAGCTTCGGCTTCCGTCAGGACATGGCGCCGTCCGCCATCATCCGCCCGCAGTACGCCATCAGCCGCCTGTATGAAATGACGCGCAAGACCGGGCGCGACACCTATGTCTCGACCGAGGTTGGGCAGCATCAGATGTGGGCGGCGCAGCATTTCCAGTTCGACCGGCCCAACCACTGGCTGACCTCTGGCGGGCTGGGCACGATGGGATATGGCCTGCCCGCCGCCGTCGGCGCGCAGATCGCCCATCCCGACGCTCTGGTGATCGACATCGCGGGGGAAGCGTCCACCCTGATGAACATCCAGGAACTCGGCACGATCGCGCAGTACCGCCTGCCGGTGAAGCTGTTCATCCTGAACAACGAGTATATGGGCATGGTGCGCCAGTGGCAGGAACTGCTGCATGACTCGCGCTATTCCGAAAGCTACAGCGCAGCGCTGCCGGATTTTGTCCGCCTTGCCGAAAGCTTCCACGGGCGCGGCCTGCGCGCGACCTGCGTGGGCGAACTCGATGGTGTCATCGCGGACATGCTGGCCCATCCCGGCCCGGTCGTCGCGGATATCCATGTGGCACAGGAAGAGAACTGCTATCCCATGATCCCCTCGGGGGCGGCGCATAACCAGATGCTGCTGGGCCCGGATCAGGATGACGGGGTGGAAGTCAGCGCCGAGGGACGGATGCTCGTCTGATCCGATTCCCACGGAATGGTTGCACCGTTCCGGTCCGTCTGTCATGTCCCGTTCCCGCCCGGGTGACGGGATGAAAAACCAGAGTGCAGGAAACAACATCATGACCACCCAGCAGGGGGTTGCGACCTCCGCGGTCATTTCCATACTGGTCGAGAACGAGAGCGGGGCGCTTGCCCGCGTGCTCGGCCTGTTTTCGGGGCGCGGCTACAATATCGAAAGCCTGACCGTCGCCCCGGTGGATGAGGCAGGGCGCCTGTCGCGAATCAACATTGTCACGACGGGCACGCCCCATGCCGTCGCACAGGTCAGGGCACAGCTTGAACGGCTGGTCCCGGTCTGGCGCGTCGCGAACCTGAGCGAGGGCGGCCCGCATGTCGCGCGTGAACTGGCGCTGGTGAAGGTTGTCGCAACCGCCGAGGCCCGTGCCGAGTCCCTGCGCATCGCCCAGGCGTTCCGTGCGCGTGTCGTCGATACGACCGCCACGTCCTTTGTCTTCGAGCTGACCGGTTCGCCGGAGAAGCTGAATTCGTTCATCGACCTCATGCGTCCCCTGGGGCTGGCTGAAATATCGCGTACCGGTGTTGTCGCGATCAGCCGGGGTCCGGACACGCTGTAACCCAGGTCCCGGTTTTTCCTTTCATTCCGAACCGTTTATTACAACAGGAGTATCCCCATGCGCGTGTATTATGATCGCGACGCCGACGTGAACCTGATCAAGAGCAAGAAGGTCGCCATCATCGGTTACGGCAGCCAGGGCCATGCCCATGCCAACAACCTGAAGGATTCGGGTGTGACGGACATCGTCATCGGCCTGCGTCCCGGATCCAGCGCCATCGCCAAGGCCGAGGCCGCCGGTTTCAAGGTGATGACGCCCGCCGACGCGGCGAAGTGGGCCGATGTCGTCATGGTGCTGACGCCTGACGAAGGTCAGGGCGCGCTGTACAAGGAATCGCTGGAAAAGAACATGAAGCAGGGTGCCGCGCTGGCATTCGCGCATGGCCTTGCGATCCATTTCCGCATCATCGAGGCGCGCCCCGACCTCGACGTATTCCTGATTGCGCCCAAGGGCCCGGGCCACACCGTGCGTTCCGAATACCAGAAGGGCGGCGGCGTGCCGTGCCTGGTGGCCGTGGCGCAGAACGCGTCGGGCAACGCGCTGGAAATCGCGCTGTCCTATGCCTCCGCCAATGGCGGTGGCCGCGCGGGCATCATCGAGACGACGTTCAAGGAAGAGGTCGAAACCGACCTGTTCGGCGAGCAGGCCGTGCTGTGCGGTGGCCTGGTGGAACTGATCCGCGCCGGGTTCGAGACGCTGGTCGAGGCAGGTTACGCGCCGGAAATGGCGTATTTCGAATGCCTGCATGAAACGAAGCTGATCGTTGACCTCATCTATGAGGGCGGGATCGCGAACATGAACTACTCCATCTCCAACACCGCCGAATATGGCGAATATGTCTCCGGCCCGCGCGTGATCACGCCGGAAACGAAGGCGGAGATGAAGAAGATCCTGACCGACATCCAGGACGGCACGTTCGTGCGCAACTTCATCCTGGAAAACCAGTCCGGCAACATCGGCTTCAAGGCGACGCGTGCGCATAACAACGCCATGCAGATCGAGAAGGTCGGCGAAAAGCTGCGTGCGATGATGCCGTGGATCGGCAAGAACAAGCTGGTTGACAAGACCCGCAACTGATCGCCCTGCCGCGATTACATGATCCGGGCCATTCCCATGGTCCGTCGCGAACGCCGTCCGGGTTTCCGGGCGGCGTTTTGCGTTGGGGGTGTAGCACCTGCGGCCCCGACGGTCGGGGCGATGAATTTATTGTATTCTCCCGACGTGCTGTGCGCGCGTGACAGGCGGGGGCGTGCAATGCAACCATGGCCGCCCCCAAGGTCTGTGCCCCATGACGGGCCGGTTGCAACTGTGACGGAGTTATCTGCCAATGGTGGATTTTGTGATTCCCCCTCCCGCCCAGCCAACGGTTGGCGTCAGCAGGACGGAGGCGCTGTTTCCCGTGCGCCGGATCTGGTGCGTGGGACAGAACTATGCCGCCCATACGCGCGAAATGGGGGGGAATCCCGAACGGACGGAGCCCTTTTTCTTTGCCAAGCCGGGGGATGCGGTGGTGCCGGACGGTGGCCTGCTGGACTTTCCCGTTGCGACGTCCGATCTGCATCACGAGGTCGAACTGGTGGCCTGTATCGGGCGGCCGGGGGAAAATATCCCCGCGGACAAGGCTTTGTCGCACATCTATGGCTATGCCGTGGGGCTGGACATGACGCGGCGCGACCTGCAGGCGGTGGCCAAGAAGGCCGGGCGTCCATGGGCGCTGGCCAAGGGGTTCGACCAGTCCTGCCCCATCGGCACCATCCGTCCGGTGTCCGAAATCGGCCACCCGTCCAAGGGGCGCATCAGCCTGAGCATCAATGGCGAGGACCGCCAGGTGGGCGACCTGTCGGACATGATCTGGTCGGTGGCGGAAATCATCGCCGCGCTGAGCCGTTTCGTGGCCCTTGCGCCGGGCGACCTCATCATGACCGGCACGCCGTCCGGCGTTGGCCCGGTGGGACGCGGCGACGTGATCCATGCCGTGTGCGCCGGTGTGGGGGAACTCAGCGTCACTTACGGTCGCTAGGGCCGCCGTCCCGGCCCGCCATCATTTCCATATCATCCGCACAGGAGAGACAGATCATGCAATATCGTCAGCTTGGGCGCTCCGGCCTGCGCATTTCCGCCTTTACACTGGGGACGATGACCTTTGGCGGCAAGGGCGACTTCGCCAAGACGGGGAATACCGATCTTGCCGGGGCAAAGCGCCAGATCGACATGTGCGTGGATGCCGGGATCAACATCTTCGACACCGCCGACATCTATTCCTCCGGCGTGTCGGAGGAGATCCTTGGCGCGGCGCTGAAGGGACGCTCGCCCGACCTGCTGGTCAGTTCCAAGGCCCGTTTTACCATGGGACCGGGGCCGAATGATGCGGGATCGTCGCGCTATCACCTGATCAACGCGTGCGAAGCCAGCCTGAAACGGCTGGGGCGTGACCATATCGACCTGTATTACCTGCATGAGTGGGACGGGCAGACGCCGCTTGATGAAACGCTGGAGGCACTCGATACCCTGACGCGCAGCGGCAAGATCCGGTATGCGGGGGTTTCCAACTTCTCCGGCTGGCACCTGATGAAGGCGTTGGGCACGGCAGAGCGCAACCGCCTGATCGCGCCGGTGGCGCAGCAGATCTATTACTCGCTCCAGGCGCGGGAGGCGGAATATGAACTGCTGCCGGTGGCGGTGGACCAGGGCATTGGCGTGCAGGTCTGGAGCCCGATGGCCGGTGGCCTGCTGTCGGGCAAGTACCAGCGCGGCAAGCCGCAGCCGACCGGCACCCGCCAGATCGAGAAATGGGGCGAACCCCCCGTCTATGACATCGAAAAGCTTTATGACGTGGTCGAAGTGCTGGTCGCGATCGCGGCGGAGCGCGGGGTGTCGGCCGCACAGGTCGCGCTGGCATGGGTGGCGCATCGTCCGGCGATTACCTCCATCGTGATTGGCGCGCGTACCGATGCGCAACTGGCCGATAACCTCAAGGCCGCCGAACTGAGCCTGAGTGCGGAGGAGATGGCGCGTCTGGACAAGGCGAGCGCGCCGCCGGTGCTGTATCCGTACTGGCATCAGGCCAGCACGGCATCGGACCGCCTGTCGCCCGCCGACCTGCTGCTGCTCGCCCCCACCATCGCGGAGCGGGCGAAGGACGGAAAATCCTGATAATTCACTGATAAATTTATAAAAGTTTTTGGTGAAGCTTTTTTCAAAAAGCTTCGGAAGACGCCGCCTTTTTAAAAAAAGGCGGCACCCAAAAACTTTTATTATTTGGGGCTGGCATAGGTAAGCCAACAGAGGCTTGATATGTTGTATGAAAGTACGTCGTCGCAGCCGGCTGCCTGTCAGCATCCAAAAGC
>NZ_JABJWD010000119.1:0-10775 GCF_013155425.1 Gluconacetobacter entanii
GCATGGGAAAAATGATGTCCCTCGTCCCCCGCACGCTGTATGGGGGGGGGTGGTTTGGCCTGCGGCGTGGTCAGCCGGTCCACGGGAAAGGGGGACAGCGCCTCGTCCGCGCCCCATTCCACATACAGTTGCAACAGGGACAGGGAATCGGTCATCGGATGGATACATCCCGGACAGGCAGGGCATTCACAGGGTCAGGCACCAGCATGGCGGGCGCAGGCGCGGCGCATGGGCGCGGCATTTGGCATCGCGCCGCGCACACGCTAGATTCTGGTTTCATGCTGTCCTCCCGTTTCTGGCGCGTGGCGCTGCTGGGTGCCGTTGTACCGCTGCTTGGCATTATTCCCAACCGCGAAACGCACGCCGCCGCCCCCGTGACCTCCCGTCTGACCACCCGTCCAGGCCCCGCCGGCACCCCCACCGTGACACAGAGCCTGGCGACAAACGTGCTGGTCGCCACCATCGCCGCGAGCGAGGGCGACAATGCGGAGGCCGCGCGCACCTTCACCCGCGCGGCGCAGCTTGCACCATCCTACCGCCCCTTTGTCGAGCGTGCGTTCCTGTATTCCATCCTTGCCGGCAGTCCCGACGCCGCCCGCCTTGCGCGCCAGCAGCCGCCCGGCGTGGTGCCCGAACTGGTGATGGGCAATGCCGCGGCCATCGCATCGGACTGGGCCGGGGCGCTGGCCCATTATGACAAGGCGCCGGACGATCCCATCATGAACATCGTCCGTCCCCTGCTGCGGGCATGGGCGCTGCAGGGGATGGGCCGCACGGATGACGCGCTGGTGGCGCTGAACCGCGCGCAGGCGGACCACCTGCTGGGTGGGTACTATACGCTGCATGCCGCCCTGATCGCGGAAATGGGCGGGCAGGCGATGCGCGCCGATACGCTGTACCGCCGCGCGCTGGACATGTCGGGCGGCGACCTGTTCACCACGCGGGTGCTGACCCACTGGCTTTACCGGCAGGGCAGGGCGGCGCAGGCGCGTGACATGATCGCGGCCAAGATCGCCTCCATGGCGGCGCTGGAACCCGCGCGGCCTGCGCTGGTCGCGGCACTGGGCCGTCCCGTCGTTACCAGCCCGCAGCAGGCCATGGCGCAGGCGTACGGCCTGCTGGCGCTGCTGATGGACCAGCAGAACGCGGCGGAGACACCGCCCCCCAAGCCGGGGGAGGACCATCCCGCCCACGACCATGACATCACCACCCTGCGCAGTACGGAGCAGATGATGCTGCGCCTGTCGCTGATGCTTGATCCCGCCAATACGGAGGCGCGGATCCTCCTGTCCGCCCTGTTCCATGCGGAGGACGAGAACCAGCAGGCGATCGACGTGCTGGCGGAGGTTTCGCCCAATGACCCGATGGCCGTCGTCATCCGCGCGGAGGAAGGCGAGCTTGACATGGCGCTGGGCCACCGGGCGGAGGCGGAGCGCATCATCCGTGGCCTGCTGCGCGATGCGCCCACGGACCGGACCCTGTGGTGCGACATGGGCGACATCATGCTGGGGCAAGGCAAGTGGCGCGAGGCCCTGTCGGCCTATACCCACGCGCTGGCGCTGTCGGGCACGCTGGAGGGGGACGACTGGCGCGTGCTGTTCGGGCAGTCGATCGCCTATGACCGGCTTGGCGACTGGAAACATGCGAAGGCGGGACTGACGCAGGCGCTGCGCATGGCCCCGAACGAGGCGGAACTGCTCAACGACCTTGGCTATTCCATGGTCGAACATGGGGATGACCCGGCGACGGCGGAAAACTACCTGCGCCGTGCGCTGGCCCTGTCGCCCGATGACGGGCAGATCCGCGACAGTGTCGGCTGGGTCGAACTGCGCCTTGGCCATGTGGGCGAGGGACTGCCGCTGCTGGAACGCGCGGCGGAGCAGATGCCCCAGGACCCCGCGATCAACTATCACCTTGGCGTGGCCTACTGGGTGTCGGGGCGCAGGCTGGAGGCGGTGGATGCGTGGCAGGACGCCGCACAGTTCCATCCCGATCCCCCCGACCAGCGCAAGATCACCGCCGCCCTTGCCTATGCCGCCTCGCAGGCGGCGGCACACCCGCCCGCCCATGCCACTGTCCCGGCCGACCTGCGCATCACGCCGGCCAGCACCCCCGCACCGGCCGCACCCGGTTCCACCGCATTTTCGCCTGCGGTGTCCCCTTCGGCGGCAGGCACGGCGGCATCCCCGAATCCCCAGACCACAGGCCCTGCCGATAACAGGCCAGCAGGCGACAAGAAGGACGGAGCACACAAGTGACGGCAACCCAGAGCGAATCGGCGCATGCGAAAATCAACCTCTACCTGCATGTGACCGGACGCCGTGCGGACGGATATCACCTGCTGGACAGTGTGGCGGTGTTTGCCGGTGCGGCGGATGTGCTGGATGTGGAGGTCGCGCAGGCGCGTGGCGCGGCACTCGGGCTTCGGATCGACGGGATGTTCGGCGCCGGGTTGCGTGGTGATGATGCCACCAACCTCGTCATCCGCGCCGCCGACGCACTGCGCGCGCGCGCGGGTGCGGGGGCGCAGGCGCTGCCGTCGCTGGACGCCGTGCTGCACAAGGAACTGCCGGTGGCGTCGGGAATCGGCGGTGGCTCGGCCGATGCCGCGGCCGCCCTGCGCTGCGTGATGAAGGCATGGGACATGGATGTGCCGCGTGCCGAACTGCTGGAAATCGCGACGGCACTGGGCGCGGACGTGCCGGTCTGCCTGGATCAGGTCCCCACGCGCATGAGCGGGATTGGCGAAATCCTGCGTCCCGCGCCGGTCCTGCCGCAATGCGGGATGATGCTGGTCAATTGCGGGATGAGCGTCTCCACCCCCGCGGTGTTCCGTGCGCGACAGGGCGGATTCCGCCCGGCCCCGGACCTGCCCGCCCGGTGGGAGACGCTGTCGCAGATGGTGGGAACGCTGTCGGAACTGAGCAACGACCTTGAAGACGCGGCCTGCGAGGTATGTCCCACGATTCGCGAGGTCCTGTCGGCCCTACGCGCCGCCCCCGGCTGCCGCTTTGCCCGGATGAGCGGGTCGGGTGCCACCTGCTTTGCCCTGTTCGATTCGCCGCAGGCGGCCGAACTGGCGCAGGATGCGGTGGCCCGCCCGGGCTGGTGGGTCTGGGCCGGGGACCTGTATCGCGACGGGCGTGCCGCCTGAAGCACCCGGGCGGCTTCCCGGACCCGGCAGGGAGCGCGCTCCCTGCACCCTGATTCATGAAAAGTCATGGTTTCCAAAGGGTAATACCCTTTGGTGGGGTTTCAGGGGCAAAGCCCCTGAGCCTGCGGGCTTATCGGCACATGAAGCACCCGGTCGCTGCCCGGACCCGGCAGGGAGCGTGCTCCCTGCATCCTGATTCGTGAAAAGAACCTATCCCCGGCGACGGCAGCGCACGGCGAGCATCAGCGCGAATCCCGCCGCGGCGATGGCGGTGCCCACCTGCGCATGGCGTGACGTCAGCAGCGGCGGCACGCCCTTGCGCGTGATCATGTCGAAGCGGCCATGGGCTGCGTACGCCCCGGCGACGGTGCCGAACAGGTCGTCGGGTTCGTTGCCTTCCACCGCGACCTTTTCCATCTGTTTCGCATAGCCGCCCTTCGACAGCCAGCGATCCGACAGGCCGGGCAGGAAGGTGGAGATCACCCACGACTTGATCCCCGACGTGCCGACCCAGATGTCGCGATATTTCCCGAACGCCGCGCGGCAGATCGCCTCCGCCGCGATTTCGGGTTCATAGACCGGGCCCATCGGCTTCAGGCGCTTGCCCGTATGGTTGCGCGTCCATGAAAAATGCGGCGTGTTGATCGACGGCAGGTGCACCAGCGCGATGTGGATGCGGTCCCCGTCATGCAGCAGTTCGGGGCGCAGGCTTTCGGAAAATGTGCGGATCGCGGCGCGCGCGCCATTTTCGATGGATTGCAGCGGCGGCGGACGCAGTCCCGCAAGGGCGACAAGGTTGACGATCGTGCCATAGGAACGCCTGCGCATCCGCAGCAGCGCGGAACGCGTGCCATTGACGGTGCCAAGGTACGTGACCTCGGTCGCGCGGCGGATCTCGTCCGGGGTGATCGCGGCAAGCTGCCCGCGCACGCCGGCCCCGGCGCAGTTGACCCAGATGGTGATGGGGCCAAGCGCCTGTTCGATTTCCTCCGCCGCCGCGTCAAGGGCGGCCGCATCCGCCACGTCGGCGCAGGCGATGTACGTGCGGACGTTGAGCGCCTGGAGTTCCGCCGCCGCATCGTTCAGCCGGTCCCGGTTGCGCCCGACCAGGGCGATATCGCATCCGGCCCGTGCAAGCGTGCGGGCGGTGGCGCGACCGATGCCGGCCCCTGCACCGGTAATGACAGCAACCTGTTGCGGCATGAAGAATGGCTCCGTGTAGGTGATGGATGCTCCCCGCTGGCCGTATCCGTGCCAGACGGGGCAGCGGCGCGGGATGATCCGGTTGATGGCGTCTGTTGCGGGCATGTTATCACGCGTCCGCGCCCGAAGCCTATCCGGCATAAGGCATGGCGGCTGCGATATCGTGGCCGGACATCGTACGTAGGTGGCGCGTCAGACATATTTCAGCGCGACGAATCCCCCCACGACCAGCACCGCGAACGCGCCCGCCACCAGCGGCAGGCGGCGTTCGATGAAGGCCTGTACCGGCGCGCCGAACCGCCGCAGCAATGCCGCGACAAGGAAAAACCGCACCCCGCGCGTGATCGCGCACGCCACAAGGAACGGCCCGAGCGCCAGGTGGGAGGCGCCGCTGGCGATGGTGACGAATTTGAAGGGGATCGGCGTCAGCCCCTTGATGAGGATGATCCACACCCCCCATTCGCGAAACCGCGCCTGAAGCCCCGCCAGCGTCGCCTGCGCGTGATAGAAGCGGACAACCGGCATCGCCACGTAATCCAGCAGGAACGCGCCGATATACCATCCCGCCACCGCGCCACACAGGCTGGCGGCGGTGCATATCGCGGCCAGGCGCCAGGCCTGCTCCCGCCGCGCCAGGACCATCGGGATCAGCAGCAGGTCCGGCGGCAGGGGAAAGACACTGGCCTCCGCAAAGGCGACCAGCGCCAGCCACAGCGCGGCATGGCGGCTGGCGGACAGGTGGAGCGTGCGTGTGTAAAGGCGGTCAAGCATGGATCGGGGGCCCGCGACTTTCGGCAGCCGGGACGGGATGGGAAATGGCATGCCGTGGCCACCACCCTAGCAGACAAGTGTGACGGTCACACGCAATCCGTGCGGGCTGCAGTTGCCAAGGCGGATGTCACCGCCAAGCCCCCAGATGATGTTGCGCGAAATCGACAGGCCAAGCCCGGTGCCCCCGGTTTCGCGGTTGCGGCTTTCCTCCGCCCGGACAAAGGGGTCGAACATGCGCTCCAGGTCGCCGGGCGGCAGGCCGGGGCCGTCATCCTCGATCCACAGGCGTGTCACCATCTCGTCCGGGTCGTTGCGGCCGCCGGGTTCGGGCGGGAACAGGGTGACACGCACGTTGCCGCCATACTTGATCGCGTTGGTCACAAGGTTGTTGAGCGCACGTTTCAGCGCGACGGGGCGCGCATGGATCGTCACGTCGGGCGGGTCCGTGGTGAAGCCGATGCCCTCCGCCAGGTCGGGATGGGTCTCGGCGGCCTCGTCAAGGATGGTCTGCAGCAGGATCGTCAGGTTCAGCGCGCGCATCGGTTCGCGCTGTTCCGCGTCGCGCCCGAAGGACAGGGTGGCGGCGACCATGGCCTCAAGCTCGTCAAGGTCGGCAAGGAAACGGTGCTGCATTTCCTCGTCCTCGATGAACTCCGCGCGCAGTTTCAGCCGTGTGATCGGCGTGCGCAGGTCGTGGCCGATGGCCGTCAGCATCAGCGTGCGGTCCGACAGGAAGCGGCGGATGCGCCGGGCCATGGTGTTGAACGCCATGGCCGCGCGCGCGACCTCCAGCGGGCCATCCTCCGGCATGGGGGGCGCGTTGACGTCACGGCCAAGCGCCTCCGCCGCCGCACCCAGCGTCCCGACCGGCGCGATCAGGCGGCGCACCCCCCACAGGATCAGCACGCCGCCCGCCACCGTCATCAGGATGAAGGCGATCGGGAAGGTGGGGGAGCGAAAGACATTGGGCCGGCGCATGACGTAATGGATCGTCAGCCAGCGATGCTCGTCCGGCAGCAGGAAGGCGATCGCACGCTGCCGTCCCTCCCGGTTGGAGGGGGAGACCATGACCTGCAGCGGGCGCAGGTTCATCGGCAGCGGCGGGCCACCGCCCCATTGCGGCCCCCCGCCCCATGGCGGACCGCCCCACGGGAAGCGGCCGCCGCCAAATGCCTGCGGGCCGCCATCACGCCCGCGCCAGCGTGGTGCCCCGTTGCCCGGCCCTTCGTTGCCCCGACCGCCATTGTCCCGACCACCGTTGCCCCGGTCATCGTGGTCCGGGCCGCCATTGCCGGGTCCGGTGTTCCCGGTGTTACCGGGGGCAGCAGTGCCTGCGGCGTTCCTGTCCGCGGGCATCCCGCCACGACCCATCTGGCCACCCGGTCCGCCGTCCGGCCCCTGTTCAGGCGGGCCGCCCCACGGTCCCTCCATCCGGCCCATGCGGTGTTCGCCCCGGGGGGGATGCATCAGGCTGTCGATCATGTCGGGTTCGGGGCCGGGCGTCAGTTCGGCATGAAAGCCGGCCGGCATGTGCAGCGCCGCCAGTTCCGCATCGCGGTGGTCGATCGCGGTTTCCACGATCCCGCGATACAGGGTCGCGACCTCGGTATGGTATTTCTCCTCGATCATGCGGCGGTCGAAATCCAGCCGGTCCAGCGCATGGATCGCAAGGCCGGCCGCCTGGATCACGCCCAGCCCGCAGATCAGCAGCAGGCTGGTCCGCGCGGCGAGCGAGGGCGGACGCAGCCGCCCCAGCAGCGCGCGCACGCGCCCCCCCCGACCCGGCGGTGGCGTCTCCGCCACGGGAACGATGTCGTCGGGATGGATCAGGGGCGGGGGGGAAGCGCCATGCAACAGGGTCAGGTCCGTTCGATTTCCGCCGCCAGGACATAGCCACCGCCCCGGACCGTCTTGATCAACTGCGCATTGCGGCCGTCATCCTCCAGCTTGCGTCGCAGGCGGCTGATGGCCACGTCGATGGCGCGGTCGAACGGCCCGGCCTGCCGCCCGCGCAGCATGTCGAACAGCATGTCGCGCGTCAGCACCCGGTTGGCGCGTTCCAGCAGGGCAAGCAGCAGGTCGTATTCCCCACCCGTCAGCGGCACCTCCGTCCCCGCCGGGTTCAGCAGGCGACGGCGCACGGTGTCGAGTTCCCATCCCGCAAAGCGCAGGGTCCGGCGCGCGCCCGTGCTGCGCGGGTCGGGATTGTCGTTCACCCGGCGCAGGACCGCGCGGATCCGCGCCAGCAGTTCGCGCGGGTTGAAGGGTTTGGGCACGTAATCGTCCGCGCCGAGTTCAAGCCCGATGATCCGGTCCGTATCGTCGCCCATGGCCGTCAGCATGATGATCGGCACATCCGCCTGCGTGCGCAGCCAGCGCGCGACATCCAGCCCGCTTTCCCCCGGCAGCATGAGGTCGAGGATCACAAGCTGGTAATGCCCGCCCGTCCATTTGCGACGCGTTTCCTGTCCGTCGCGTGCCGTTGTCACGCGCAGTTCGTTGCGTTCAAGGAAGCGGGCAAGCAGCTCCCGTATCTCGCGGTCGTCATCAACGATCAGGATATGCGGCAATGGGTCCATGACATGGCATCCTAGAGGAAAGGAGGTGGCTTCACACCTGCTGTTTCACTCCGTTGCAATATGGCGCCGGTGCGGGGAAAGGCACCGCGATGAACGCACGGAAAGGCGCAGCGGGGAGGGCATGCCACTGCCCTCGGTGCGATGGGGGCGGGGCGGCCCGGGACACTGCAATCCCCGGGCGCGGCCCCCTGTCTTCGGGATTCTTTGGAAAGAACCCGTCGATGAAGGGAATAAAGGTCTTTCGGGTGTCGCCCTGTTTTTAAAAAGGTGACACCTTCTGAAGGTTTTTGGGAAAAAGCCTCACCAAAAACTTTTCATGGTTTCAGTCCGTCCCCGGACAGGGCTTCATTTATCCAGCCATGACGGCACCGGCAGGTGCTTGCCACGCAGGAACGTCGGGTTGAACAGCTTGGACTGGTACCGCGCGCCGCCATCGCACAGGATGGTGGCGATGCGATGGCCCGGCCCCATGGCGCGCGCGACACGGATGGCGGCGGCGACATTGATGCCCGCCGACCCGCCGACCGACAGCCCCTCGTGGATCAGCAGTTCATAGATCTGGACCAGTGCCTCGGCATCGGGGATGCGTTCGGCATCGTCGAAATGCAGCCCTTCGAGGTTGCCGGTCACCCGCGACTGACCGATTCCCTCGGTGATGGAGGAACCGGAGACCGAAAGGTCCCCCGACTTGACCCAGCCATACAGGCCCGAACCCTCGGGGTCGGCCAGCACGACGCGCGGACGCGCGACACCTTCGGCGCGCGCCCTGTCCTCCAGCCCCAGCGTAACCCCCGCCAGCGTCCCGCCCGTCCCGCACGAGCAGGTGAAGGCGTCGATGCGCCCGCCCATCTGGTCCCAGATTTCGGGTGCGGTGGTGTGGCGGTGGCCTTCGCGGTTGGCGAGGTTGTCGAACTGGTTGGCCCAGACCGCGCCCGTTTCCTCCGCCAGGCGGCGCGAGACATGGACATAGTTGCCCGGATCGCGGAATGGCTTGGCCGGGACAAGGCGCAGGTCCGCGCCGATCATGCGCAGGAAGTCGATCTTCTCCTGGCTCTGCGTCTCCGGCATCACGATGATGGAGCGGTAGCCGCGCGCGTTGGCCACCAGCGTCAGGCCGATGCCGGTATTGCCCGCCGTGCCTTCGACCACCGTGCCGCCGGGTTTCAGCACGCCGCGCCGTTCGGCGTCGTTGATGATGGCAAGGGCCGCGCGGTCCTTGACCGAACCGCCGGGATTCATGAACTCGGCCTTGCCGAAGATCTCGCATCCCGTGGCCTCGGACGCGCGATGCAGGCGGATCAGCGGCGTATGACCGATCGCGTCGGTCATGCCCGCGCTGGTGGTGGGGTGGAAGGAGGCGGGACTGTCGGCCATCAGGACTGAACCTTCGGATCTGTTGCGTGCGACGGGATTATGTGGCCCCGTCATCGGGACGGGGGGCACCCATGGGGCAATGTGCCCCAATGCCCGCCCGAAACCAAGATGCCCATGCCCTCCATGACCTCCATGACACCACGATGCCGCGCGGGCCGGTGGGTGTCATGCCGGGGAGATGATGGGCGCGGCGGTCAGGGCGTGGGCAGGTCACGCACGAAGGCGGTGAGCCTGCCCTGGCTGTTCACGTCCAGTTTTTCATAGACGCTGCGCAGTATGGAGCGCGCATAATGGTCGGAAATGCCGATGGCCCGCGCCGCTTCCTTCAGGGGGAGGCCATTGGCCACCTGCTGCACAAGCCGCGCCTCGCTCTGGTTCAGGCCCAGCAGGCGCAGCGCGTCGGTCACGTCGGGCATGTCCGACCCCGGCCTGTGGAACGCCA
Source organism: Gluconacetobacter entanii (assembly GCF_013155425.1). NCBI lineage: Bacteria > Pseudomonadati > Pseudomonadota > Alphaproteobacteria > Acetobacterales > Acetobacteraceae > Gluconacetobacter > Gluconacetobacter entanii. The sequence continues at coordinate 9,524 of NZ_JABJWD010000119.1, forward strand.
GCATCGCCATGGGGCGCGTGGGACGGACCATTTCGTCCCGCCCCTCCGTCAGGAGTGGGATCGCGCGCGCCAGCAGCGGCCGGCCGGAGGGACACTGCACCATGACGAAGCGTTCGGGACCGGGCGCCACATCGGACGAGGGGGACAGCGCATCACGCAGCAGCCCGTCCAACTGGCGCGCGCTGGCGCGGTGCGAACAGGTCAGGCGCCCGTCAGTATGCACCACCCCGTCACCCAGCATCCGCTCCATCGCGTCGTTCATGAAGATGACGCGGCCGTCATGCCCGATCACGGCGGTGGGGGTGGGCAGGCGGGCGCACATTTCGCGAAACCCGTGGGCCAGGGCGTTGGCCTGCCGCCCGCCCAGGGACATCGAGATCGCGCGGCACACATGCTGCCCCAGCATCAGGCGCAGCCTGCGTTCGTCGCCGGTTTCATGCGGGCGCCCCAGCGGGCGCTGGATCGAAAAGGCGAAATGCGGGCCGTTGGGGTCGGTGAAATAGAACCGGTTGGTCCTGCTGGCGCCAAACCTGTTCAGGAAATCCTGGTAATAGGGATTGCGGGCCACCTCCTCGTCACTGAGGAAGGAAATGTCCGAAAGTTCCCCCTGCGGCAGGCGATGTCCCGCCAGATATGCCCGGTAGGGATCGTGCCGCCACATGTGGTCGTAATACATGTGGTCGGATTCCGGGATCCGGGCGGACCCGAACCGCAGGTCGGAGTGCAGTTCCGTCGGGATGATCGCCGCCCCCACGCCACCAAGCAGGCGTGACAGCGTATGCAGGGTCGGTTGCCACAGGCTGTCATCAAGTGCGCAGCGATAGATATCGCCTATGGCCGCATTGACGGCATCGGAGAGCATTGGCGAGACCTCTGCGGGAGCAATTCTAAGGCAAGAAGATAAACATACATATAATGCAGCTTTTTGTTTTCATGTCCAGCCGCATCCATGGGCTATCGCGCAGATACCCAACTGCGCATCCTGTGCCCGGATAAAGGCGGTTTTATGGCGCGGCGTGGAAAACATCATGACCACGGTTCCGTCAGTGCTGGCGACCGTGGCCCAAGGCCCGCGCACGCGTCACGCCAGCCGCCATGTATGGCAGCGAAGGACGTGGGGAAGGTCATGACGCTTATAATTCCGGCGATGGACCAGCCGTTGCAGGGACCCGGGGGTGGCGGCAGGTGTCGTGACCACGCCCGGCGGGAGGGGACGCGGACGCGGTTTTCGCCCGTCCCGCCCGTCCCGCCC
>NZ_JABJWD010000016.1:0-10741 GCF_013155425.1 Gluconacetobacter entanii
ACGGCGAATTCCGCCGCATCGGAAGTGGGCCGCAACCCGCCCTCCGCCACGGACAGCACGGGGAACCGGGTCAATCCGTCGGACAAGCTGTGGAACAACCCGCGCACCGTCACCGAACAGCCCGGGACCCAGCCTCCCCCCAATTCAGGCACCGGGGAAACGGGGGCACAGACGCAGGCACCGATTCATAACGGCAAGACGTGGCACGGGCACCAGCACTCGAAATATCATTCCACCACCCCGTCCACACCGTCCTCGCCCGGCACGGCGGAGCAGCAGTAAGGCCCGCCGGGAGGCAACATGCCGGGACCGGGGCACGAAGGGCGGGACCACGGGTGCGCGGCCCCGCCCCTGCCGCCGCGTCGCGCGTCAGCCAGTGTCAGAATTCGTCGAGGATGAAATCTTCATCGGGACTGCGGCAGGCCATGTCGGTCGGACGGGTATACCCCCGCCGGTTTTTCCATGCGTGGATCAGGGCCAGTCGCCATTCCTCGTGGGGATCGCGGGTGGGTTTCGGGGGGCAATCGGATTTCGCTTTCATGATCCGGACACCTCTGGCTGTCACCCGCATCAGCGCGGGCACCGGTTCCATAGCAGGCACCCCATGATGGCGGTGTGACGATTGCATGAAGCTTTGGCGCATGACGCGTTCGCACAACTGGCATAAGCGCGGATTGTCCCGATCCGGCACAATGCAGGACAAAACAACAAGGAAACTGTCCTGTGGCCGACCATCCTGCTCCTGACGCGGCTTTTCCCGTCCCGTACCGGCACCCGTCGGGGGTGGCGTGTATCGACATCGCGCGTCACATGTCCTTCTGCCTTGGCAATGCGGTGCGGTGCGTCTGGCATGGGTGGCGCGCCAGCACGCATGACGGGACGGCGGACCTGCAACAGGCCGTGTTCTATATCCATGAATGGCTGGGGATGGAGGTGCGGCCCCGCATGCCCCTGTCACGCCTGATTACCGACGCGGTGCAGCGCTTTGCCGCCGTGGACGAGGACGCCCGATTTTCCACCACCATACGTGACCTGTGCCGTGCGGATTTCACCCACGGCAACGAAAACGCCGCCCGCCATGCACTCAGCCTCATCACGGCGGAGATGGAACAGCGCAGGGAGGCGCAGGCGCGACCGGACAAGGAAAAGGTGTAGGCGACGCCCGAAAACGTTTGGTGAATTATCCCGATGTCGTGTCCGCGGATTTTCAGCACACGGATCCGCTTATCTCACGATAGAACCGGAAATCACTCCACGGTTTTTCCACGGAACCAAGGGGATCGGCATCGCATCAAGATGGACGAAAGCGAACGGCCAGAGATTTTCCATGGATGAGCGAATTGCCAGAGACCCGCCATAAATGGCTGTTTTATGGTCATTCAGACAAGGGAATCATGGTGCTGCTGGACAGGATTGAACTGTCGACCTCTCCCTTACCAAGGGAGTGCTCTACCACTGAGCTACAGCAGCGACGCCGTGGGCGGTTGGTAGCTTTTCCCGCCCTGCGTTGCAACCCCTTTTCATGGGATTTTATGCATCCTGTGCCAACGCGGGGCGGAAAAAGGCATCATCAGTCGTCGCGGTGGATCTTTTCCATGCGTTCGTGGCGTTCCTGCGCCTCGATCGACAGGGTGGCGATGGGGCGCGCCTCCAGCCGTTTCAGGCCGATCGGTTCGCCCGTTTCCTCGCAATAACCATAGGTCCCCGCCTCGATCCGCTGCAGCGCCTGGTTGATCTTGGTGATCAGCTTGCGCGCGCGGTCACGGGTGCGCAGTTCCAGCGCACGGTCGGTTTCCACGCTGGCGCGGTCGGTGATGTCGGCTTCGTGAATGCCGCCTTCGGACAGGCTGGCCAATGTCTCGTCCGCTTCCTTCAGAAGCTCGCCGCGCCAGCGTAACAGCTTGTGACGGAAATATTCCACCTGGAGGGGATTCATGAATTCCTCGGATTCCGAGGGATGATAATCGGGTGGCAATGTAAGCATATCAAACTGGTCCCTGCACCTCGGCTCCGGCATGGCTGCGGCCCCCGCGTCGGGACCGGCATGGCGGAACCGCGCGGCTTATATCAGGCGTCGTCTGGCCGCGCCAAGCATTTCCGCACGTTTTCGGGTCTTTTCCCCTATGCCGCCTTCCCTGCGGCAGGGGTGGCGGAGGCGGCGGTGGCGCGGGGCGCTGCCTTCTTCCCCCTGGGCACGGGTTCGGGATAGGTCGTCTCCCACCCGCCGCCAAGGGCGTTGTACAGCCGCACCAGATTGGCCGAAATCGTCGCCGTGCTGCTGGTCAGGTCGGATTGCGACGACAGAAGCTGGCGCTGCGCATCGAGCACCGACAGGTAGGTCACAAGCCCCTGCCCGTACTGGTCCTGCGCCAGCTTCAGCGACGCTGCGTTCGCCGCCACCTGGGCTGCGAGGAAATCATGATGCCGCTGTTCATCCGTATAGGCGGTCAGCGCGTTGTCCACGTCATGCCATGCCTGAAGCACCGTCTGCTGATAGGCGAGCGCCGCCTCCTTCTGCGCGGACTTGCGCAGTTCAAGCTGCCCGCGCAGGCGTCCGCCCTGGAACAGCGGCAGGGTGATCGACGGGCCGACATTCCATGCCTTGGCGTTCCAGAACCCCATGTCGCGGAACGACAGGGATTCGAAGCCGAAGCCGGCATTGATCGTCACGCGGGGATAGAACTCGGCCACGGCTTCGCCCACCTCCGCGGTGGCGGCGTGCAGGTTGGCTTCGGCGCGGCGGATGTCGGGCCTGCGCCGCGCCAGTTCGGAGGGCACGCCAATCGGCACGGCAGGCGGCACCGGCGGGATGGCCGACGCCACCAGAAGTTTGTCCGACAGGGCGCGCGGCGGTTCACCCAGCAGCATACTCAGCGCGTTGACCTGCTGGGCCAGTTGCTGTTCAAGCTGCGGCATGCGCGCCAGCGTGCCCTCAAGCTGGGCGCGGGCGCGTTCCACATCGAAATCGCTGCTCATGCCGTGGGTGTAGCGGTCCTGGTTCAGGTCGAGCATGCGCTGCGCCACGTCGCGGTTTTCCATGACGATGCGCAACTGTTCCTGCGTCGCGCGCAGGTCCATGTAATCGCGCGCGACCTCCGCCTCGCGCGAGATCAGCATGCCGCGCCGCGCTTCCTGCGTGACCTGCGCCGATGCGGCCGCGGCCTCGTACTGGCGGCGCACACGGCCCCACAGGTCCACCTCCCACGTGGCGTCGATGCTGTCGCGCCACTGGTTGAACAGCGGGATCTTCGCCTGCCCCGGCGGCGGGGCGATGCCCATGGCCTCGGGGTGTTCCTGCTCGATGTCGGTGACGATGCGCTGCAGCATCTTGGTGCTGTACTGCTGGCGCGCGTACGACCCGCTTGCCGACATGGCGGGGAAGCGTTCGGCCCCCGCGATGCGCAGTTCCGCGCGGCTTTCGGCCATGCGGTAGGCAAAGCGCCGGACATCGAGGTTGTCGGTGGCCACCCTGCGTTCAAGTTCCGACAGGACGGGATCGTGGAAGCAGTCCCACCATGCCGGGTCCGGCGTGTCGGATGTCACCTGGCTGGCGACGGGTTTTTCGCCTGCCTTCGTCTCGGTGTGCATGTTGGTCGGGCCGCCATATTTCTTTGGCGTCCAGGGGGTAGGCTTATGGAAATTGGGGCCAACGGCACACCCTGCCGTAACCACCGACAACCCGACCACGGCGGTGCGCCATGAAAATCCCCTAACCACCAACGCGGCCCCCTGTTGTCACTGTCGCCAATACGATAAACCTGTTCGTACGCAACGGTTGCGCGATATCATCTTCCATTGACCGATCAGTTCGGTCAGGTCCATAACCTATCCGCTTTATGCATCGGGTCAATCGAAACTAACGGACAAAAAGGTCAGGACACGTCTGATGGCTGCAACGCCCCCCTTCCCCGACAAGGACAAGGCGCAGGTCCCCTCCGCCGCGACGGGCACCTCCCCGGCCAAGCGCGCGCAGATCCTTGAAGGGGCGGCGCGGATCTTTGCCGAACACGGGTATGAAGGTGCGAGCATGTCGTGCATCGCGCGCGACGCGGGCGTGTCGAAGGGGACACTCTACAACTATTTCGACAGCAAGGCCGTCCTGTTCTGCGCCTTCATCGAACAGTGCACCCGTGAAAAGCTGCCGCTGATGTTCCGCCGCATCGACGAGGGGGCGACGATGGCGGACTCGCTCGAACATGTCGCGCGCGCGCTGATCGAACTCATCACCTCGCCGCTGTCGCTGATGCTCAACCGCGTGATCGTGTCGGAGGCGGCGACCTTTCCCGAACTGGCCAAGACCTTCTGGGCCAACGGGCCGCAGCAGGCCACCAGCATCCTTGCCGCATGGCTCACCCGCGCGCCGCAGAGCGAACTTCTCGACGTGCCCGACCCGACATTCGCGGCGGAGCAGTTCTATGCCCTGTGCCAGACGCACATCGCGGGGCGCGCGCGCATGCAGCTTCCGGTTGACACCAGCCCCGCCTATATCGATTTCGTCGCGCGTTCGGCCGTGCGCGTCTTCCTCAACACCTATCAGCGCAGCGGGCCGCGCCAGCCACCGCTGGCCTATGTCCCGGACGCGTAAAAGGCGCGGAAAAGCGGCTTTTCCATGACATAGTATTGCCTGCGCCCCTGTTCACGCAAGCGTGTCCCCGCCGGGCGGCCACGGGGCTTGCGCCCCTGTGTCGCGGACGCAAATTCTGCCCCGGGCAGGAAGGGGAGAGCAACGTGGGACGTGTATATATAGTCGGCACATGCGACACCAAGGCCGTGGAACTGCGCTATGTCCATGACCTCATCACCGGGCAGGGCGTGCCCGCCGTCATCGTCGATGTCAGCACCGCCCATCGCGCGCCCGGCCCCGACGACGCCGACACGATCCCCCCCACCACCGTTGCCGCCGCCCATCCCGATGGCACGCAGGCGGTGTTCACCCGCAGGCGTGGCCCCTCCATCGCCGCGATGGCCACCGCGCTGCGCCATTTCCTGTGCGCGCGCAACGACATCTCCGGCGTGCTGGGAATCGGCGGGTCGGGGGGCACCGCGCTGGTCGCGCCCGCGTTGCAGGCGCTGCCGCTGGGCCTGCCGAAAATGATGGTCTCCACCGTCGCGTCGGGCAATGTCGCGCCCTATGTCGGCGGGTCGGACATTGCCATGGTCTATTCCGTGACGGACATGGAGGGGCTGAACCGCCTGTCGCGCCGCATCCTCGCCAACGCCGCCAACGCCATGGCGGGCATGGCCAGCCACCTGCCCCCCGCCCTGCATGACCCGCGCCCGGCCGTGGGGCTGACGATGTTCGGTGTGACGACGCCGTGCGTGGAACGTATCGTCAGCGACCTTGACGACACGTTCGACTGCATGGTGTTCCACGCCACCGGCACCGGCGGGCGCGCGATGGAACGCATGGCCGATTCCGGGCTGCTGGCGGGCATCATCGATGTCACCACGACCGAGATCTGCGACTACCTTTCGGGCGGGATCTTCCCCTGCGACGACGACCGGCTGGGGGCGGCCATCCGTACCGGCGTGCCCTATGTCGGCAGTTGCGGTGCGCTGGACATGGTCAATTTCGGCGCGCCCGACACCGTGCCCGCCCATTACCGCAACCGCCGCCTGGTGGAACACAACCCGCAGATCACGCTGATGCGCACCTCGGTCGCGGAATGTCGCGCGATCGGGGAATGGATTGGCGACCGGCTGAACCAGTGCCGGGGGGAGGTGCGCTTCTTCCTGCCCGAAGGCGGCTTCTCCCTGCTCGACCGCATGGGGGAGCCGTTCTATGACCCGCAGGCGGACCATGCCCTGTTCGAAGCGCTGGAGCGCACGGTGGAACAGACACCGCGCCGCCGGCTGATTCCGCTGCCTTATGGGGTGAATGACGCGGCGTTTGCCGATACACTCGCCGCCACGTTCCGCAGCCTCTTTAACGGAGAAAACACCTGATGCCTTCGATTCCACGCGCAGAGATACTGGCGAAATTCCGCACGATGATCGCCGACAAACATCCTATCATCGGTGGTGGCGCCGGCACCGGCCTGTCCGCCAAGTGCGAGGCGGCGGGCGGGATCGACCTGATCGTCATCTACAATTCCGGACGGTACCGCATGGCGGGGCGTGGGTCGCTGGCGGGGGTGCTGGCCTATGGCAATGCCAACCAGATCGTCATGGACATGGCGCGCGAGGTCCTGCCCGTGGTGCCCCACACCCCCGTCCTGGCCGGTGTGTGCGGCACCGACCCGTTTGTCGATTTCGACGTGTTCCTCGACGATGTGAAGCGGGTCGGGTTTTCGGGCATCCAGAACTTTCCCACCGTGGGGCTGATCGACGGGAATTTCCGCCGCAACCTTGAGGAAACCGGCATGAGCTACGCGCTGGAGGTCGATGTCGTCGCCCGCGCGCGCAAGAAGGACCTGCTGACCACGCCCTACGTCTTCGACGCGGAGCAGGCGCGCGACATGACAAAGGCCGGGGCCGACGTGCTGGTGGCGCATATGGGCCTGACCTCCGGCGGGGCGATCGGCGCGGGCACGACCATGACGCTGGAAGATTCGATCACCCTCATCAACGAGATTTCGGAGGCCGCGCGCTCCATCCGTCCCGATGTCATGCTGCTGTGCCATGGCGGCCCGATCGCCATGCCCGACGACGCGCAGAAGGTGCTGGACAACTGCCCCGACTGCCACGGCTTCTATGGCGCATCGAGCATGGAACGCCTGCCGGTCGAGGTCGCCCTGACGGAACAGACCCGCCGGTTCAAGGCGATGAAGCGCTGAAGCCACGCAGGGGCGCTGCCCCTGCACCCCGCCAAAGGGCCTGCCCTTTGGAAACCATGACTTTATAAACGAATCAGGGTGCAGGGATCGCGATCCCTGCCGGGTCCGGGCAGAGCCCGGGTGTTGCATGGCACCAACGGCCTCGCACGCTCAGGGGCTTCGCCCCCGAACCCCCACCAAAGGGCTCGCCCTTTGGAAACCATGACTTTTAACGAATCAGGGTGCAGGGAGCGCGCTCCCTGCCGGGTCCGGGCAGAGCCCGGGTCTCTCACGCACCGACTCCCCCGCACGCCGGAATACCCCTCAGAACCCGATCACCGCATCCCCGCCAAAGGTGAACATGCCATTGTTGCGCCCGCCATTGAACGGTGTCGTGCCGTTGAGCGAGCGGTCAAAGCGGATTTCGGGGCGCAGCATGAACACGCGCACATGGTGGCCGATATCGGGCTTGTACGTCACACCCAGCGTCATTTCGCCATAGGTCGTGCCATGCCCGCTCGGGCCGGGCATCAGCGCGTCGGCCGGGGTGGTGCGGCCGGAAATGCCATCCATGTAGGAATTGTTGCCGATGAAGGTCGCGACCATCAGGTTGTTGTTGTCGCGATAGATTTCCCCGCGATAGTTGAAGGTCAGGACCTTGTTGACCTTGTAGCTGAGGAAACTGACGAAGCTTTCGGCATCAGCGGCCTTGAAATTGCCGTTCGCGCGGATGCCGTTCAGCCCCTGGTCATGGATGTAGTTGAACTCCGCCGTCAGGGTCAGGCGGTCATTGACGGCATAGACGGCGTTGATGTCGTTCCAGAACCGTTCGGCATTATCCGCCTCATGCCGTCCCCCGGCGGAGGAATAGCGCGAGTTTTCCGGCCCCACGCGGCTGAGTTCGACGATATTGAGCTTCCCGTGCGCAAGGTTGTTCAGGTTGAACCCGAAATACCCGGCAGGGGCGTTGTTGTTGTCCGACCGGCCAAAGGAGGTCTGGTTGCCGGTATCAATCCCGAACGTCACGTCCAGCATATCGGTGACATGCCAGTTGAACATCGCACCGATATGCTGGAAGGGGACGGAATATTCAGAGGTATAGGCCAGCGTATAGAACGGCCGCGTCGTGGGGTCGAGCGTCTCCACCCCCATCGGGGCCTGCAGGATGCCGGCATGCATGTCCAGCCCCCCCTTCGTCGCCCATGGCAGGTGGACATCGGCATGGGCCTGCGCGGGGATCAACTGGTAGCGCGCATTCCATTCATGCGCGCTGACGCCAAGGATCTGGTAATAGCGCGCATCGGACCCGTACATGCCCTCCAGCGTGAAACCGACCTGGTAGCCGCCACGCGACGGGTCGATGGCCTTCTGCAGGGTGAACTCCGCCTGGTTGAGCTGCACCTGGTTGGCATGGTCGGCAAAGAAGTCGCCAAAGTTGTAGCCGGGCTGTGGCCGCGCGGGGTTGGCCATGATGCCGCCCTCGACCTGCCCGGTCAGGGTGATGCCCGACAGCCAGCGCGCAAAGGCGGAATCGCTTTTTTCCATGCTTTTGAACACGGACACCTGCGCATGGGCCGGGCGCATGTCCACCAGCAGGCCCGCCCCCACCGCGATGATACAGCCAATGCCTGCACGCAACGCCCGCGTGCCCGTCCCGGCCTTTCCCATGAAGCTGCCCCCGCTGCCGCCTTAATTATAGATTCCGTATGGATGTTTAGGATTTATCCACATTTCGGAACACTCTTTCATCCGTAACATTCGGCAGGGTATGTGTCAAAATCATCACATACCATATTGCGCATACGCAACATTCCGCGGGCGCAATATGGCCGGGCGCGGGACATGAAAAAAGGCGGGGACATGCCCCGCCTTCCTTCATTCACATCTTACCGGACAGGCCGGGGATCAGGAATTGATGCGCTCCCCATGCAGCGCCATGTCGAGACCTTCCATCTCCTCGTCCGGGGTGACACGCAGGCCGATCGTCAGGTCCACCGCCTTGAGGATCACGAACGTCAGCACCGCGCACCAGACGATGGTGACACCCACCGATTCCGCCTGCGCCAGGAACTGCGCGAATGAACCGCTGACGCCCTCGGGGCTGGCGTCGGTGGCCGACAGCGGGCCATAGGCGAACACCCCCGTCAGCAGCGCGCCGACGATCCCGCCGATGCCATGCACGCCAAATGCGTCGAGGCTGTCGTCATATCCCATCATGTGCTTCAGGCCGGTGGCCCCCCAGAAACACACGACACCGGCCACAAGCCCGATCGCCAGCGCACCGCCCGGCAGGACGAAACCCGCCGCCGGCGTAATCGCCACAAGGCCACCGACCGCGCCGGAAATGATGCCCAGCACCGTCGGCTTGCCGGTCTTGACCCATTCGGCGCACATCCATGCGACACCGGCGGCGGCGGCGGCGATCTGGGTCGTGGCCATTGCCATGCCCGCGCGCCCGTTCGCCCCGCCGGCGGACCCGGCATTGAACCCGAACCAGCCAACCCACAGCAGGGACGCGCCAATGATGGCGTAGGTCAGGTTGTACGGCGACATGTCGTCATGCCCGTACCCCTTGCGCCGCCCGATCACCAGGGCGGCGACCAGGCCCGCGATACCGGCATTGATGTGCACGACCGTCCCACCGGCAAAGTCGATGGCCCCGATCCTTGCCGCGACCCATCCGTCCGGCCCCCAGACCCAGTGCGCGACCGGCACGTACACCAGCAGCGACCACACGATGGTAAAGACACACAGCGCGCTGAACTTCATGCGTTCGGCGAACGCACCGGCAATCAGGGCGGGCGTGATGATGGCGAACGTCATCTGGAACGTCATCCACACGCTTTCGGGGATGGTCATGGTCGTGGCCGCAGGCGTGCCCGCCGCCATGGTGAACGCGACGTCGGACCCCTTGGAAATCCCGGCCCCCATGCCGTTGAGCATCACGCGCGACAGGCCGCCGATGAACGCATTGCCCGACGTGAAGGTCAGGCTGTAACCCACGACCATCCACACCACCGTCATGATGCAGCAGATCGCGAACGACTGCATCAGCGTCGCCAGCACGTTCTTCTTGCGCACCATGCCGGCATAGAACAGGCCAAGACCCGGGATCGTCATCATCAGCACCAGCGCGGTGCTGACCAGCATCCATGCCGTGTCACCGGTATCGATGGCGGGCGGGGTGGGCGCGGCATCGGCGGCAAGGGCGGACGCACCCCCCATCGCCACGGCAAAGGCCGCCACCGGGGCACACCCGCGCAGCAGCGCGGCGGTCATCTTGTTCACAGCGCGTTTTCTCCCGTTTCCTGGGTCCTGATCCGCATGGCCTTTTCCAGATCGAGGACAAAAATCTTTCCATCGCCAATCTTGCCGGTATTGGCCGCGGCCTGGATCACTTCCATCACGCGGTCGGCCACGGCGTCGGGAACGGCGATCTCCAGCTTGATCTTCGGCAGGAACTGGATGTTGTATTCCGCCCCGCGATAGATCTCGGTCTGGCCCTTCTGCCGACCATATCCCTTGACCTCGGTCGCGGTCAGGGCATCGACGCCGATCAAGGAAAGCGCCTCCCTGACCTCATCAAGCTTGAACGGCTTGATGACCGCAATGACGAACTTCATGTCTTTTTCCTTCCCCGACCTGCGTACGCAATGGGCCCGTGGCGCTGCTGGCGATACCCGCGCGCGCGCCCCGAAAACCGGATCACCCGTGTCCTGTCCCCGTGTCATGTCCGCGGACCAACACGAACGCCCCATGGTGCCATATTCCCGACATGATGAATCCATGCAAGCAATCATTGCGATTCCGCAAGGCGTGGAGTGTCTTTTCAATCACGCCCCGCAACACGATTGCCACAGTCGGGCGCACTCCTGCCTAAGCCCCGGTAACGCAGGGGTTTTTGCACATGTTTTTTGCATCGGCTTTTGCATCGCGCCCGCACATCCTGCATAGAATTGGGCCGCCATGACCCAGCCCCCCGCCCC
>NZ_JABJWD010000120.1:0-413 GCF_013155425.1 Gluconacetobacter entanii
TCGATGAAGCGGTCGGGCAGGGCCATGGGGCGGAAGCGCACGCGGTCGAGCAGCCCGGTCTTGGCCAGGTGCATCATCACGAACGCCCCGAACCCGCCGGGTGCGCCTTCCTCGATGGTGATCAGCACGGCATGGTTGCGCGCAAGCTGTTCGATCAGCGCGGTGTCCAGCGGCTTGGCAAAGCGCGCGTCGGCCACCGTGGGCGCAAGCCCCTGTGCCGCCAGCATGTCGGCGGCCTTCAGCGCCTCCGCCAGGCGCGGGCCGAGCGAGAGGATCGCGATCCCGCCACGCTCCGGCCCGGACTGGCGCGTCATCTCGCGCACGATGCGCCCGCGCCCGATCTCCATCACCCTGCCCGCCGCCGGCAGGTCAAGGCCGAACCCGCCGCCGCGCGGGTAGCGCAGGGCGATCGG
>NZ_JABJWD010000121.1:0-5325 GCF_013155425.1 Gluconacetobacter entanii
GCCGGGAAGTGGGGCGGGCGGTGGCGGTCATGCACGATCCTGCATCACGGTGGGGCAATGGGACCTTTGTCCACCCTTTGCAATCTTCTGTAAATCCGTGCCCCACGCCACTTTGGTGCTTGTTTCACGGCCACAAGGTCGGATAGTCGTGCGCATTCCCTTGCATCGTACCACCACATGCATGCGCGCGACGGGCCGGTCGCGCGTGCGGTATCGGGATATATATGACCAGTTCCACACTTTCTTCTCCCCCGTCGCGCGATCCCGCGCGGGCGCGGCGGACCTTTGTCGCCGTCCTTGGCTTCGCCATCGCGCGCTGGCGGATGCATCCGCGCCTGCTGGCATGGACGCTGGGCGGGGTGCTGGTCGCGACGCTGACGGATGTGCTGACGCCGCTGCTGGCGGGACGGCTTGTCGATGACGTGGCGCATGCGGCGGCGGACGGCCGGCATGACGCGATGGTCATGATCGCGGGGCTGACCGCGCTGGGGCTGGCGGGCGTGCTGGGGCGGCGTGCGTCCTATCGGGGGATCACGCACCTCAATGCCCGCGTCATGGAAAACATCATGACCGGGGCCTTTGCCCGCGTGCAGCGTTTTTCCAGCGAATGGCACGCCAACAATTTCGCCGGTTCCACCGTGCGCCAGATCACGCGCGGCACATGGGCGATGGATACGCTGGGTGATACCATCATGCTCCTGCTGCTGCCGGAGGCGCTGGTGCTGGTGGTGACCACGCTGGTGCTGGGCCTGCACTGGCTGGTGATGGGACTGCTGCTGGCGGCGGGATCGGTGGCGCTGGTGGCGCTGTCGGTGGTGCTGACGTTGCAGTATGTCGCACCGGCCTCGCGCCTTGCGAATTCGTGGGATACGCGCATGGGTGCGGCGCTGGCGGACGCGGTGACGTGCAACGCCGTGGTGAAGGCCAGCGGCGCGGAACAGCGCGAGGACGCGCACCTGGCATGGATTGTCGGGCGCTGGCGGCGGCGCACCGTGCGTTCATGGCTGCGTGGCACCAACAGCGCCAACCTCCAGGCGCTGGCGGCGCTGCTCATGCGGATCGGCATGATTGCCGCCGTGGTGGTGCTGTGGGCGCATGGGCGCGCCAATGCCGGGGATGTGGCCTATGTGCTGACGATGATGTTCGTGGTGCAGGGATACCTGCGCGATATCGGGCAGCAGATTTCCATCGTGCAGCGTTCGGTGAACGAGATGGACGAACTCGTCAGCCTGTTTGCCCGTCCCGCCGGTGTGGAGGACCCGCCCGGCGCGCCCGCGCTGCATGTCACACAGGGACATATCCGTTTTGAACATGTGGGGTTCGGCTATGGCCGGCAGGGACGCGCGCCGCTGTTTACGGACCTCAACCTCGATATCCCGGCGGGCAGCCGTGTCGGGCTGGTGGGGCCGTCGGGGTCGGGCAAGACGACGCTGACGAAGCTGCTGCAACGGCTGTATGATGTGCGGGCGGGACGGATCACCATTGACGGCATTGACATCGCCACCGTGACGCAGGCCTCCGTCCGGTCGTCCATCGCCATCGTCCCGCAGGAGCCTTTGCTGTTCCACCGTTCCCTGCGTGACAATATCGCCTATGGCCGGCCCGATGCGACCATGGCCGAAATCGCGCAGGCGGCGCGCCTGGCCAATGCGGCGGACTTCATCGAACGCCTGCCGCAGGGATATGCGACGATGGTGGGTGAACGCGGGGTCAAGCTGTCGGGGGGCGAGCGCCAGCGGATCGCCATTGCGCGCGCGTTCCTGAGCAATGCGCGCATCCTCGTCATGGACGAGGCGACCTCCAGCCTCGATTCACAATCGGAGCAACTGGTGCAGCAGGCGATGGAACGGCTGATGGCGGGGCGGACGGTTCTGGTGATCGCCCACCGCCTGTCCACCGTGGTGGGGCTGGACCGCATCATCGTCTTCCGCCACGGACAGGTGTGCGAGGACGGGACGCATGAGGCCCTGATGGCCCGCCCCGACGGGCTGTATCACCACCTGTTCGCGTTGCAGGCGGGGAATGCGGTGTCGGCCTGAAGTCCTAAAGGTTTTTGGTGAAGCTTTTTTCAAAAAGCTTCGAAGAACGTCGCCTTTTTGAAAAAAGGCGACACCCAAAAACTTTTAAATTTTTGGCAGTCAGTTTTTGACAGGCACCGACAGGAATTATTCCGGCAGCATCGGGCCAAGCGCACGGCCCGCGAAGATATGGACATGGAAATGCGGGACTTCCTGCCCGCCTTCCTCGCCTACGTTCGACAGCAGGCGGTATCCCGGCCCATCGACCTGCAGGATGCGCGCGACCTGTCCCACGGCGCGGGTGAAGCCGGTGATTTCCGCCTCCGACGCGTTCTGGCTGAAATCGGCAAAGGAAACATACGGCGCCTTGGGGATCACCAGCACATGGATCGGCGCCTTGGGCGCGATGTCGTGGAAGGCAAGGACGTAGTCGTTTTCATAGACCTTGTTGCACGGCAGTTCGCCACGCAGGATACGCGCGAAGACGTTTTGCGGATCGTACGGTACGCTTCCCTTTACGGCCATGTCTTTGGGTGTCCTCTGTCAGATGGTGTGGGGCCAATGGTGCCGCATGGCAGCGTATCGCACAATATCACGCATGGGCAGGGCATATCGACCCCCTGTCCATGCGTCACGGCGTTCACGCCAGCGGGTCGCGGGGGCGGGCGGCCTTTTCGGCGATGCCGCTTGTCCCCTCGCGGCGCAGCAGTTCGGACCAGACCTCGCCCGGTTCCACGCCCGCATCCACCCACATGACGATCAGGTGGTACAGTACGTCGGCGCTTTCGCTGATCAGTTCGTCACGGTTGCCCGCCACAGCCTCGATCAGGCATTCGACCGCTTCCTCGCCGAATTTCTGCGCGATCTTGCGCCGTCCGCGCGCCAGCAGGCGGGCCGAATGGCTGATGGACGTATCGGTGCCGCGACGCGAACTCACCACCGCGAACAGTCGGTCGAGTACATCGGGTGTCGCCAGTGGCATTTCCTCGATCAGGTCGGCGGCCCGCGCCTTGGTCGCGGCCTTGGACACCGCCTTGGCCGGGGCCTTGGGGGCGGCGGCCTTCTTCGTCTTGGCGGGCTTGTCGGCGGCGGGCTTGGATTTGGGGGGCTTGGGCATCGTCTGTCCTTTCCGTGCGTGGCGACTGTGCGTGTGGGCGGAGGGGGCGTGGATCAGCAGGTCTGGCGCACCGGCAGGCCCGCCTGGGCCAGCGCCTGCTTGACCTGCGGGATGGTGAACTGCCCGAAGTGAAAGACGCTGGCGGCCAGAAGCCCGGTCGCGCCCGCCTTTGCCCCTTCGACGAAATGCTGCAGGTCGCCCACCCCGCCGGAGGCGACGATCGGCACGCGCACCGCGCCACATGCCGCGCGCAGCAGATCGAGGTCGAATCCCTTGCCCGTGCCGTCGCGGTCCATGCTGGTCATCAGGATCTCGCCCGCGCCACGTTCGGCCACCTCCCGGCACCAGTCGATGACGTTGCGCCCGGTCGGCGTGCGCCCGCCATGGGTATAGACCTCCCACGACCCATGCCCGTCCGAACGCGCGTCGATGGCGACGACCACGCACTGGCTGCCGAATTTCTGCGCCGCCTCGCTGATGAGTTCGGGGCGGGAGACCGCGGCGGAGTTCATCGCGCACTTGTCCGCGCCCGCCAGCAGAAGGCGGCGCATGTCGTCGGTCGTGCGCACGCCCCCCCCCACCGTCAGCGGCAGGAAGATGCGTTCGGCCGTGCGGTTGACGACATCGAGGATGGTGTCGCGGTTTTCGCTGCTGGCGGTGATGTCGAGGAACGTCAGTTCATCCGCCCCCGCCGCGTCATAGACCGCCGCCTGTTCCACCGGGTCGCCCGCATCGCGCAGGGAGACGAAGTTCACGCCCTTGACCACGCGCCCGTTCTTGACGTCAAGGCAGGGGATGACGCGAAGTTTCAGCATCAGGCCAGCACCCGCAGCGCGTCCGCCGGGTTGATCCGCCCGTCATACAGCGCCCGCCCGACGATCACGCCCTCGATCCCCGGTGCCTGCGCGGTGGCGGCGCGCAGGGCCTCAAGATGTTCGAGGCTGCCGACCCCGCCGCTGGCGATGACGGGAATGTCGAGCGTGTTCGCCAGTTCGGCGGTCTGTGCGATGTCGATGCCCGTCAGCATGCCGTCACGGCTGATTTCGGTGAAGATCACGCTGGCGACGCCCGCATCCTGCATCCGCAGGCCAAGGTCCACCGCCTTCATCTCCGACGTTTCGGCCCAGCCTTCGGTCGCGACCTGCCCGCTGCGCGCGTCGATGCCCGCGACGATGCGGCCGGGGAACAGGCGGCATGCCTCACGCACCAGGTCGGGGTTCTTGACCGCGACACTGCCAAGGATGACGCGCGTGATCCCCGCCGACAGCCAGTGGCCGATGCTTTCGAGGTCACGCAGGCCCCCGCCAAGCTGCACCGGGACGGTGGCGTTGGCGATGATGGCCTCGATCGCCTCGGTATTGGCCGAACGCCCGGCGAACGCGCCGTTGAGGTCCACGACATGCAGCCATCTGTAACCGGCATGGATCCATGCGCGCGCCTGTGCGCCGGGATCGTCGGAATAGACGGTGGCATGGTCCATTTCGCCACGGCGCAGGCGCACGCACGATCCGTCCTTGAGGTCGATTGCGGGATAGAGTGTCAGGCTGTGTCCGGTCACGGCGGCATGTCCTGCGGCAGGGATGGGGGTAAAGGTATCCTGCGGATGGGCGGGCACGATCCGATCATCATCCTGCAGGCGCTTGGTGAAGAAAAGCCCGCTGACGGTCTGTCCGTTCGCGCGGGCGTAGCTGGGATGCGTGCCCCAGTGATAGAATCCGTGCGCGCGGAACAGGGCGACGGCGTCCTCCTGCGTCGCGCGGACGTCGAGGTTGAGGATCTGGTAGCCCATCGCGCGGGCGCACTGCTCCACCTCGGTCAGCAGCATGCGGCCCAGCCCCAGCCCACGGGCATAGGGCGCGATATAGAAATGCATCAGCGCCGCACTCATCGCCTGCGCCTCGTTATTGCGTGGCGGGCGGACCATCTGCGCCGCGCCGACGATCACGCCGTCATGGCGCGCGACGAACAACTGGCGTTCGGGCACCAGCAGCAGGCCGCGGAAATAGCGTTCCAGCACGTCATGGGGCGGCGGCGACAGCCAGCCGAATCCACCGCCATCCAGGATCGCGGCATGCGTGGCCTCGCACAGCGACTGCAGGTCGTCTTCCGACAGGGACTGCAGCCGTTCCGTGGTCAGGCGCGGGGCGGGGGCGGTGTTCATGCTGGCCCCTTATGCCGCGTCCATGGCGG
>NZ_JABJWD010000122.1:0-3586 GCF_013155425.1 Gluconacetobacter entanii
AAACTCAGGCGGAAAACGCTTCGATTTGGTGCTCATGAATCCTTCTTACCTCTCGGGTCGTTCCGTCTCCACAAAACCCGGGGCAATTCAATGGGATCGCTGATCGTCGCGGCCGCATCCATCCAGCTACAGGCGTAAGGCACATGGCAGGTTCAACAGTTGGCATTTTCACGGTCTGGTGGAAGGGCCTGAAAATCGAGATGAAGACAGGCAGCACGCTGCGTCTGCCCGGAAACCAGAACAAGACGGAGCCGGCCGGGGGAACCGGGTTCCGTTACCAGCAATATCAGGTGGGACAGTTCAAAGGCACGGCCATCCTTCCGAAAGGCACGAGCCTTGCCGCATTCCAGCCCGATGTGGAGGGCGAATTGCAGGTAATGGCCGATACCGGCCAGCAGTGGTCTTTTCCCGATGCCTACCTGCTCGATGCGCCTGATCTGGCCGACAACGGCGGCAACATGCCGCTGACATGGAACATGAACACCTACAAGGAACTGCTGTCATGAATGCTCCCATCGTGAATGGTGCAACCACGCCCGCAACCGCGTCGGTTACCAGTGCGTCGGTTGCGCGTCCCGACCGTCCCAAGCTTCCCGAAGGCGCGGAATATCTGCCCGATGGGTCGGTCAAGGTAACGCTGCTGTATCCGGTGGAACAGAAGTCGGTCGTTAACGGCACGCCGCAGACCGAACAGGTCGGCAGCATCGTGCTGAACCGGCTGAAGGGGCGCGGCATTACCGAAATGCTGAATGCCGAGGGCGAAGGCAACCGCATCCGCGCCATGCTGGAAGCATCCGCAGGCATGACCGGCCCGAAGGCCGATGCCCTGCTGGGCGAAATGGACGGGGAGGATTTCCTCACCCTGTCGCGGGTCGCCAGCACTTTTTTGAATCGTGGGGCGAAGACTGGCCAGTCCTCCTAGCCGCACTCGCCCACGAGACCTCGTTTTCCGAGGCTGAACTGCTCGACATGCCATTGCACCGCATCCGGTTCTGGTCCGCTGCCCTGGGACAGTTGGCCGAACGACGGCGCGAGGCGATCGAGCAACAGATGATGGACAGATAGGGAGGCCCCGTTGTCCGGTAACAACATGACGGCGGCCTTCCGTCTCGACTTCGCCGTTGGCTCCATGGAGCCATTGCAGCAGATCCGTTCGGTCCTGACGGAGATCAACGGATCGCTGGCGGAACTGGCCCGTGCGGCCAATCCCTTTGACGAAATGCAGCAGCCCGTCGCCCGCGCCACCGAAGGCGTAACGGGGCTGAACGAGGTTCTGTCGGAAACCGGCGCGGTCGGAGCAGAGGCAGCCGCATCCGTTGGCACCATTGGCGAGGCCGCAGCCGGGATCGAGGCCGCGACCGCCGCCGTGACCGGCCTGGATGAGGTTCTGTCGGAAACCGGCGCGGTCGGAGCAGAGGCAGCCAGGGCCGTCGGCACCATTGGCGAGGCCGCAGCCGGGGTCGAGGCCGCGACCGCCGCCGTGACCGGCCTGGATGAGGTTCTGTCGGAAACCGGCGCGGTCGGAGCAGAGGCAGCCGCATCCGTCGGCACCATTGGCGAGACCACAGCCGGGATCGAGGCTGCGACTGCCACCGTGACCGGCCTGGATGACGCGCTGGGCGCAACCACGGGCGCGGCGGCCGAAGCCGCCAGCGGGATGGGGCGCATCGGCACCGAGGCCGAACAGGCAGCCGATCGCAGCATGTCGGCCCTGGGACGGATTCGGACGGCCGTGTCCACGCTGGCAGGCGGCCCGATGGGATATGCCGGACGTGTCGGCGGCGCGGTCGGTCGGTTCGGGCAGTCCGTGCAGGAAGGCGTGGGCAACGCGTTCGGCGCGGCGGCCACGGGATTCGGGATCGTGATGCCCGTCCGGGCCGCTGCGGAATACGATAACGACCTGACGCATATCGGAATCGGCCTGAACCTGCACGGCGCGGACAACACCCGCTTTGCCGCGACATTCGGGCGCGACATCGACCGGCTGGCCCGTGACACCGGGCAACGCGGGACCGATCTGGCGGCGGCAGCGGGATATTTCTCCCGCGAGGGCTATACGCTTGACCAGATCAAGGCCGTGCTGCCGACCGTAGCCCATATCGCTACCGCCTATAACGCTGCGCCCGATGGCGTGGCGAAAACCACGTTCGCGATGCAGGAAAACATGGGCATTTCGGCAGCCGAGATGCCCGGCGCGCTGTCAGCCGTGGCATTGGCGGGCAAATCGGCCGACCTGCCGTTCGAGAAACTGGCCCCGCTGTTCCCGCAGGTTGCCGCACAGGCCGGTGCGCTGGGCGTGCGTGGCCGTGATGGCCTGAACGACATGGCAGCCGCGCTGGCGGTGATGCGCAAAAATACCGGCACGGAGGGCGAGGCCGTGACCGACATGCGCGCGTTCCTGCAAACCATCACATCCAGCCATACGGCCAAGCGGTTCCAGAAATACGGCGTTGACCTGTTCGGCGTGCTGAATGACGCGCGTAAACGTGGCCTTGACCCCATGATGGAGGTGCTTGGCAAGGTCAACGACATCACCCATGGCGGCGACAATCTGAAAGCGGTTGGCGAACTGTTCAACAACGAACAGGACCGTGGGTTCGTGAACGCGCTGCTGCATCATCTCCGGGGGGAGCAGGGATATTTCGCCATCAGGCAAAAGGTCGGCAGCGCGGACCCGGCCATGGTGGACGAGGATTTCCGCACCGGCATGCATTCCACCCTGACGGAATTGCAGGCGTTCGAGGAATCGCTTTCCCAGTTGGAACGGCGCATCGGGCACGGCTTCGTACCGATCCTGAAGGTCGCCACGATCGGGCTGCATGGTATCACGGAGGGGTTTGACTGGCTGGACCAGCATGTGCCAGGGGCAACGACAGCCATCGTCGGCACCGTGGGCGGCATGCTGGCGCTGGCGACCGCCATGGGCGCGGTGGGTGCCGTGGCAGGGCCGATGCGGGCCGGGTTCGCGCTGTTCCGCACGGTGCTGGCCCCGGTTGCGGGGCTGCTGGGCGGTGTCAGCCTTGCGACGGCAGGCGTCGTGCTGGGGCTGGCGGCGCTGACGGCCGGTGTGGTCGCGGCCGCGCTGTATGTGTCGCACAATCTGACGCGGATATCGCATGCGTTCGACGCGGGCGGCCACGGCATCACCGGCACGCTGCGCGGCACCTGGAACGTGGCGAAACTGGTGTTCAACGATTTCACCACCTGGCTTGATAGCTGGGGCGGCGGACTGGGCACGAAACTGCACAATATCGTCGTGGGTGTTGGCCGGATTTTCGGGGCCGCGTTCCGCCTGATGCTCGACGGGATCAAATCGCAGTTCGCATCCCTGGACCAGGCATTCACCAATTCATGGCTGGGACGGCAGATCATGGGGGGCGGCGTGCAGCCCGCGCCCGCCATTCCTGGCGCACCCGCGCGACCGGCAGCGCAGCCGTCCGCGCCCATCGGGCTGCATGTATCGCATGATCCGGGCGTGCGCGTGCGCCAGACATCTGGCCCGCGCGGCGCGGTGCAGATCAGACCTGATCGTGGGAGGATGATCGCACAACCATGAGCATCGGAACGGGAATCCTCGGCAGCCAGT
>NZ_JABJWD010000123.1:0-15013 GCF_013155425.1 Gluconacetobacter entanii
AGCGACAAGACCGACAGATCATTCGCAGCGATGATTTATCTCACCGCCGCAATCATCAATTCGCGTTAATTCCCAACAGACCCTGAAAAAGCTTCACCAAAAACTTCTTTTCGGACGGTTCGCAGGCACGTTTTCCCTACGCCCTGCCTTACGCGCCAAGGCCCCGTCCCGCGTCCCAGAACGCGGCTTCCAGACGGACGGCCGTGTTGAATTCCGCCCGCAGCATGGGATAGCGGGCATCGGCACCATACTGTGCCCCCACCGCGTTGAGGCGGTGGATTCCCCCCTCCACCAGATCGGTGAATTCCTGCCCGCCATACAGTGCGATCCATGACCAGTAGGGATTCCCCTCCCGCACGGTGGCGGGATCGGCATGCAGGCGTGCGCCAATCTCCCCATATCCGATCATGCACGGCGCAAGCGTCACCAGCAGGTCCAGCAGGTCGCCCGTCTGCGCACGGTCAAGGATAAAACGGCTGTAGGCCAGCAGTTCGAGCGATTCCGGCGCGCGACGCAGCATGTCCTCGTCAATGCCCCATCCCCTGCAGTACCCCACATGCAGCGGCAGTTCCGTATCGAGGATGCCCGACACCAGGGCGGCGGCCGCGCGCATGTCCTCCACCGTGGTCGATTTGTGGACCGACAGGGCGCAGGCACGGGTGTACTGGATCAGGTAGAGGTAATCCTGGACCAGAAACCGCTGGAACTCCTCCGGCGGCAACGTCCCGTCAGCCAGCCCCCTTACAAAAGGATGGTGGATGAAGCGTCCCCATTCCTCCATGCAGTCACGGCGCAACCGTCCCGCCAGTCCCGATTCCAGAAGGGGCCAGTCACGTTGTGCATGCCATGTCATGTCTATTTTCCTTGTCTTCGTACGCGGCTACATTGTGCAGTCGGTCCCGGCACACGACATCATGTGACGGGCCGGGTCATGTGTACCCTTCCTGTGGCGTTGCGCGTGCGCTAGGTGAAGGGGACCAAGACCGCAATTTCTTTCACCACAGGATCGTCTGTTTTCCGCCATGCCAACAACAAATGACATTCGCGCCACCTTCCTGGACTATTTCGCCGCGAACGGACACCAGATCGTTCCATCCTCGTCACTGGTTCCCAACAACGACCCGACGTTGCTGTTCACCAATGCAGGCATGGTCCAGTTCAAGAATGTCTTTACCGGCCAGGAAACCCGCCCCTATTCCCGCGCCACCACGGCGCAGAAGGTCGTGCGCGCGGGCGGAAAGCATAACGACCTCGACAATGTCGGCTATACCGCGCGCCATCACACCTTCTTCGAGATGATGGGCAATTTCTCCTTCGGCGATTATTTCAAGGCCGAGGCGATCGAACTGGCGTGGAAGCTGGTGACCGGCACGTTCGGCCTGCCCAAGGACCGGCTGCTGACCACCGTCTATTCCGAGGACGAGGAAGCCGCCGCCCTGTGGCGCAAGATCGCGGGCCTGCCCGACAGCCGCATCATCCGCATCCCCACCACCGACAATTTCTGGCGCATGGGCGACACGGGGCCGTGCGGTCCGTGTTCGGAAATCTTCTACGACCACGGGCCGGAAGTCGCAGGCGGGCCCCCGGGCTCCCCGGACGAGGACGGGGACCGGTTTACCGAGATCTGGAACCTCGTGTTCATGCAGTATTTCGAAAACCCGCCGGGCGTGCGCTCCCCCCTGCCCCGCCCGTCGATCGACACCGGGCTGGGACTGGAACGCTTTGCCGCGATCCTGCAGGGCAAGCGCGACAATTATGATATCGACACGTTCCGCGCCCTGATCCTCGCCTCCGCCGAGGTCACGGGGCAGGATCCAGATGGCCCGTTCAACGCCAGCCACCGCGTGGTGGCCGACCACCTGCGCTCCACCTCCTTCCTGATCGCCGATGGCGTCCTGCCGTCGAAGGACGGGCGCGGCTATGTCCTGCGCCGCATCATGCGCCGCGCGATGCGCCACCTGCACATGATGGGCACGACCGAGCCGACCTTCTACAAGCTGGTGCCCGCCCTGATCCGGCAGATGGGCAGCGCCTATCCCGAACTGGTGCAGGCGCGCGCCCTGATCGAGGAGACGATGCGCGGGGAGGAAGAGCGCTTCAAGGCGATGCTGGATCGTGGCCTTGCGCTGCTGGAGGACGAAACCTCCCACCTTGCCCCGGGCGCGCCGCTGCCGGGGGCCGTGGCGTTCAAGCTGTATGACACGTTCGGCTTCCCGCTTGACCTGACGCAGGACGCGCTGCGCAACAGCCATCATGAGGTGGATGTCGCGGGCTTTGACGAGGCGATGGAAGTCCAGCGCCAGCGCGCCCGCGCGGCATGGAGCGGGTCGGGCGACAGCGCGACGGAAACCATCTGGTTCGAGGCGCGCGACACATTCGGCGCCTCCGAATTCCTTGGCTACACGACCGAGGTGTCCGATGCAGAAGTGCAGATCGTCGTCGTCGATGGCGCCAGCGTGGATGCCGCAGGTCCGGGCACGAAGGTGGAAATCCTGCTGAACCAGACGCCCTTCTATGGCGAAAGCGGCGGCCAGGTGGGCGATACCGGCACGATCACGGCCAAGGGCCTGAAGATCGCCGTGACCGACACGCAGAAAAAGCTGGGCGACCTGCTGGTGCATACCGGCACCGTGATCGAGGGGACGGTCCATCCCGGCGATGCCGTCACCGCGCGCGTGGACCACGAACGGCGCAGTGCGATCCGCGCACACCACTCCGCGACCCACCTGCTGCACGAGGCGCTGCGTCGCCGCCTTGGCGCGCATGTCACGCAGAAGGGCAGCCTGAACGCCCCGGACCGCCTGCGCTTTGACGTCAGCCAGCCGCGCCCGATCACGCCGGAGGAACTGGCGGATATCGAGGCCGAGGTGAATGCCCGCATCCGCGAGAACACCGAGGTCACGACCCGCCACATGACGCCCGAAGAAGCGATCGAACAGGGTGCGATGGCCCTGTTCGGCGAAAAATACGGCGATGAGGTCCGCGTCGTGTCGATGGGCGGCCCGGAAGAAGGGCGCGCGGCATGGTCGATCGAACTGTGCGGTGGCACGCATGTGCGGCGCACGGGCGATATCGGCCTGTTCCGCATCACGGCGGAAAACGGTGTCTCCTCCGGTGTGCGCCGGATCGAGGCCGTGACCGGCAAGGCGGCGGAAGCGGCCGCCGTCACCACGGAACAGCGCCTGTTCCAGATGGCGGCGATGATGCGCGTCACCCCGGCAGAGGCCCCCGAACGCCTTGCGGTCCTGCTGGAGGAACGCAAGGTCATGGAACGCCAGTTGTCCGACCTGCAGCGCAAGCTTGCCGCCGGTGGCGACGGCACGCCGAAGGTCGAGGACGTGGCCGGGACCAGCCTTGTCGCGCGTAATGTCGGCGACCTGCCGCCCAAGGAACTCAAGCCGCTGGCGGATTCGCTGCGCAAGGAAATCGGCTCCGGCGTGGTGGCGCTGGTTTCCACCGCCGATGGCAAGGGCAGCATCGTCGTCGCCGTCACCACCGACCGCACGGAACAGGTGGATGCCGTGGCCCTCGTGCGTCTCGCCAGTGCGGCGATGGGCGGCAAGGGTGGCGGTGGCCGCCGCGACATGGCGCAGGCCGGTGGCCCGGACATCAGCAAGGCGCAGGCGGCGCTGGACGCGATCCGCAAGGCCCTGCCCGAAATGCTCAAGGGCTGACCGTTCTGGCCCATGGGCCGGACATCTTCATCAGGGGCGGGGCCAGTGGCTCCGCCTTTTTTTGTAACGACACGACAAATGATGACGTGTTTCAATATAATATAACCATAAATACCCGCATTTATTAACAAAACCCTGTACAAACATGAACATTTTTTAATTACATTTACATAGTATTTCTAAATCACTTCAACACGGAACGCTTGTTTACTTTATGCATTAAACTGTATAGGAAACAGGAATAACACTTCATATCAGAACCCCGTTCATGATTGGGTGTTACCGTTCCGGACATAACGTGACAGGAGTGCCGACATGACCGATACGAATGCCCGTGAAACCCTGATTGACCTTCTGCATGGTGTGGAACGTTTCAATACCGAGGTCTTCCCGAAGAACCGCGAACTGTTCGCCAGCCTTGCGGACCAGCAATCCCCCGGCACCCTGTTCATCGCCTGCGCCGACAGCCGCGTGAACCCCAGCCTGATCACACAGACGAAGCCCGGTGAACTGTTCGTCCTGCGCAACATCGGCAACATCGTCCCCGCCTATGGGGAGATGCTG
This sequence comes from Gluconacetobacter entanii, assembly GCF_013155425.1. NCBI lineage: Bacteria > Pseudomonadati > Pseudomonadota > Alphaproteobacteria > Acetobacterales > Acetobacteraceae > Gluconacetobacter > Gluconacetobacter entanii. Next base: position 4,239 of record NZ_JABJWD010000123.1, read on the forward strand.
GGTGGTGTGTCGTCGGCCATCGAATATGCGGTCCTCGCGCTCAAGGTCTCGCACATCATCGTCTGCGGCCATTCGGACTGCGGCGCGATGAAGGCGCTGCTGGATCCCGATCCGTCCAAGCTGGCGAAGATGCCGACCGTCGCCTCGTGGCTGCGCAATGCGGAGGCGGCGCGCGCCGTGCTCGAAGTCTCCGACGCGGGTCCGGCCTCCGTGCGCAGCCTGGCGGAACAGAATGTGCTGCTGCAGATCTCCCACCTGCGCACGCACCCGGCGGTGGCGGCGGGACTGGCGCGCAATACGCTGACGCTGCAGGGGTGGTTCTATGACATTCCCAGTGGGGAGGTCGTGATCCTTGACGAGGCCTCGCGCCATTTCGTCAGCGTGCATGACGCGATCGAGACCCTGCGCGCCGCAACCGCGGCCTCCAGGGCACAGGCGCAGTCCGCCTGACCCTTTTTCGTCCCACTCCTGCTGCCTTGTGACAACGGGCGCGGTAAGGTCGGGCATGTCCCGCCTGCCGCGCCCGTTCGTGTTTCTGCTGATGCTGCTAATCGGTGGCGGGTGCCCATCCGCCGGGACGGCCCATGCCACGACGCTGCGGCTGTCCACATGGAACCTCGACTGGCTGACCACGCGGCCGGTGGGGGACCGTGCCCTGCCTGATGACGTGCATCCGCGCGACATGGCCGATATCGCACGGCTGGCCCGATACGCCACGCGCCTGCATCCCGACATCGCGGCGCTGGAGGAAGTCGATACGCCGGAACTCGCCGCGCGGCTATTTCCCGCACCTGATTACCGCATCCTCATTTCCGGCGATGCCGTGGTGCAGAAAACCGCGCTCGCCGTGCGGGCGGGACTGATCGTGACACGGCATCCGGATGTGCGCACACTTGATGTCTATCCCCCTGATGCGCCCCGCCACCTGCGCAGCGGTTTGGACGTGACGGTGGGGGATGGCCGCGCCAGCCTGCGCGTGCTTGTGGTCCACCTGAAGGCCGGATGCCGCGATGGCGGCCCCGATGACCGGCGCCCCGCCTGCCGCACCCTGTACCGGCAGGTCGCCGCCCTGACGGACTGGATCATGGAGCGGCAGGACGAAGGCGAACCTTTTGCCGTCATGGGCGATTTCAACCACATGCTTGGACCGGGGGACGTGATGCTGCCGATGCTGTCGGAAAATGGCCCGTTGCTGGCGCCAACAGTGGGAATGGCGAGTCCATGCTGGGGCGGGACCTATTTCATCGACCACATCGTGCTGGGCGATCAGGCGCGGCGGTGGCTGCGGCCCGACAGCCTGCGTGTCATGCTGTATCGCGAACAGGACCCGGCGTTACAGTCACGCCTGTCGGACCATTGCCCGGTTTCCATCGGATTGGACATGCCATAACCGTATGTTTTTAAACATTCTTTAGAAAATAAAAGTTTTTGGGTGCCGCCTTTTTCCAAAAAGGCGGCGTCTTTCGAAGCTTTTTCGATCAGAAGCTTCATCAAAAACTTCCATTCCCCTTAACCACATTCCAAAGGGAAACAGACCATGCAGATGCGTCATCTGGGCCGATCGGGCCTGCGGGTTTCGGCCATTGGCCTCGGGTGCAACAACCTTGGCGGGCGCATCGACCTCGACACCTCCCGCGCGGTCGTGCATCAGGCGCTGGATTGCGGGATCACGCTGTTTGACGTGGCCGATGTCTATGGCCGCCGCGACGCCCATGCCGGCGCGTCGGAGGAGGCGCTGGGCGCGATCCTTGGCCCACGGCGGCGCGATATCGTGCTGGCGACGAAATTCGGCATGCGCATGGACCCCGACGGCCACCTGCAGGGGGCATCGCGCCGGTATATCCGCCGCGCGGTCGAAGACAGCCTGCGTCGCCTGCGCACGGATTACATCGACCTTTATCAGCTTCACACCCCCGATCCCGACACCCCGATCGAGGAAACGCTGCGCGCGCTCGATGACCTGATGCGGGAGGGGAAGATCCTCTATGCGGGCTGTTCCAACCTGCCCGCATGGCAGGTGGCGGATGCGCAGCATACGGCGCGCGCGGCAGGGATTGGCGGATTCATCAGTTGCCAGGACGAATTCTCGCTGCTGGCCCGCACGACCGCGCGTGACCTCATCCCCGCGATGCGGCATTTCGGGCTGGGACTGCTGCCCTACTTCCCGCTGGCGAGTGGCGTGCTGACGGGCAAATACACGCGCAACACCCCGCCCCCTGCCGGAAGCAGGCTGGCGGCATGGACCTATCTGCGGGAACGGTACCTGACGGATGAGAACTGGGCGCTGCTGGAACGTCTGGAGGCGTTCGGCAAGGCGCATGGCCGCAGCCTGGGTGAACTCGCCTTCGGCTGGCTGCTGTCGCACGACATCGTGGGATCGGTCATCGCAGGCGCGACCAGCGCGCGGCAGGTCAGCGACAATGTGGCGATGGCGCGCGCCCTGCCCCCTGCGGAATTCGACGCGCTACAGGCGCTGCTGGACCCGCCGGGCGCCTGACGGGATACGCCCGGGGAGGGTATCTTATTCGGGCCAGACGCCGGAGGCATGGGCGGCGGCCCAGCCAATCGCCAGCAGGACCATCACGAAGATGATCGCCCCCATCAGTTGCAGCAGTTCCTTGAACGGCATCAACTCCGGCGGGACGGCGGCGGCGGCCACGGCGGCACTTCCCCCTGTCGCCACGGCCGCGGCATCGGCGGCGTCGCCCGCGGCGTCACGGGTTTCGGGGGTCAGTGGCTGCGCACCCGGCACGGGGCCGGGATCGGGCACATTGGTCGAGGCCGCCTGGTCATGCGCGATATCGGCGGCGACGGACTGGGGACTGGCGGACAGCGGATGATCCGCATGGCTGTCGGCGTCGGGCATCTGCGTCTCTCCTGCGGGCCATGACACGTGGAATCGTCATGCAATATAGCCGACCCACGTCAAAGCACCAACTGCATCAACACGGCCATGGATGCATGATTTTTTCGTTTCAAAGGCCGCGCGGGCATCGCATACTCCGCCCACGCCCCGTTGGCTACCGGCAGCATCGCGCCCTTTACGTCCCACAGGATCAGGTACCCGTCCCGTATGTCTTCTTGTCCGCTGACCCGCCGCATGGCCCTTGGAATGCTTGCCGGGGCCGCACTGTCGCCGCTGGCGCGCGCACGCCATGGCCGTGCCATCGCCCCCCTGCGGATCGGGATGATCGGTTCGGGCCATGTGGGGGAAACGCTGGGGCAGTTGTGGACGCATGCGGGGCACCAGATCATGTTCTCCGCCAAGGGAATGGAGGCGCCCCGGCGCCTCGCCCGGAAGTTCGCCCCACTGGCCAAGGCCGGGAACCCTGCCGATTCCGCGCTGTTTGGCGATGTGATCGTTCTGGCCGTGCCCTATGGCGTGCTGCCGGAACTGGCGCAGGCGCTTGGCCGCAATACCGAGGACAAGATCATCCTCGACGCCACCAATCCCTATTCATGGCGCGACGGGGGCATTGCACGGCTGGCGATGCAGCAGGGCGCGGGCATCACCACGCGCGACCTGTTCCCCAACAGCGCGGTGGTGCGCGGCCTCAATTCGGAAGACATGACCACCATTGCCGCGCAGGCATGGCGCAAGCCGCCGCGCCTGGGCATCCCGCTTGCCGGCGATTCCCGCGCGGCGCTGGAGACGGCGCAGGGACTGGTCTGGGACGCGGGCATGGACCCGGTGATTGTCGGCCCGCTGTCCACCGCGCGGGAATTCCAGCCCGGCGGCCCTGCGTTCGAGGCCGCGACCACCGCCGCCCACCTGCGCGAGATCCTGAACCTGCCCGCCGCAACGGACCAGCGCAACGGGTAGCCGTTCCTACGCCCGTTCCTGGAACGTGAAACCGACCAGGCCGCCCATGACCGCAACCAGCCCGAGCCAGGCAGGCAGGTCGGGCGGGGCTGCGCCAAGCACGAACATCTCGCCCAGCAGGGCGAACGCGACCTCCGCCGCCTGCGTCGCATCCACCGCCGCGATGCGCAGCGGGTCGTTCGACAGGTTGCGCGCGTAAAGGAACAGCGTGGTCGCAAGGCACCCGGCGACAAGTGCGATCAGGGCGGTCGCCCCCACCTGCGCGGCATCCGGCGGCGGGGGCCGGACGCACAGGACCAGCCCCACGAAGACCGGCAGCGCACCCAGCGTCAGCAGCAGCACGGCCGCCACGGGATCCGCCAGCAGCACGGATGCCTCATCCCCCGCATGTTTCGCACGGTTGAGCAACTGGTTCCCCACCGGATAGGCCACCGCCGCGACCATGACGGGCACGACACCGGCCAGTATCTGCGCCATCCCCACGCCAGAGGCCGCACGCTGCAGGTTCAGCGTCAGGACTCCGAGGAAGATAAGCCCCAGAAAGACAAGGCCACGGAGCGGAACGCGGATGCCGAACGCCCGCAGCACGAACGGGGTGGCAAGGATCGTCAACTGCCACGTCGCCGCGACAATCCATCCCGGCGCATGATCGGCGGCAAAGCAGCAGCAGGCATAGAACACGCCAAAACCGATCCCGCCCGCCAGCAGCCAGAACCCCAGCCGCGCGCGAAAGAGGCGCAGGACCGCACCCAGATAGTGCGGGCCACGCCGCACAAGCAGCCACGCAAGCAGCAGCAGCGCCATGTCGAAATAGCGCAGCGACGCACTCCAGACCCAGTGCCCGCCGCCCAGGCTCATGGCGCGGTTCAGGACGAACGTGATGGAAAACAGCGCCGCCGCCAGAAGGCCAATCCCCAGCAGTCGGGACATGCCCGGTGCGGGACCGGCGGCCGGGCCGGATGTTACGGGCATGCATACGCTCCGATCATGACAGGAGGATGCCCAGGCGAACGGCGGACGAACCCCTCCGCACTTCCCGGTGGTCATTCCACCTCATGTCGCCAGTCATGCGGAGCACGTCAGGGTACGCCACGCATCCGCCGCCTGTCCACATTCCGTTACGCGAAAGTGACGAATCCGTGTGCCCCGCCCATGAAAAAAGCCCCGCCGGGTCACCGGACGGGGCTTCGCATCACGCAGGGCCGCGCATGAAGGCGGGCGTGTGTTCCTACTGATCGCCACCCGGCGGCAGGTAGGCCGCCTGACGCAGCGCCAGCCCGAACTGCACCCATCCGATGCCCGCCGCGATCAGTTCAACGGCGATGAACGTCCCGATCAGCCACAGGCCCGACCATGGCAGGGTAATATAAAGGACAAACCCGACCAGCAGGCTGATGACGCCACCGGCAAGGATCAGTTGCCACCCGTTCAGCCCGCGCTGCTGGAACGCCATGATGATCCGCCCGACGCCGGAGACGACAAGGCAGGCGGAGAGGAAGATGGTGATGACCATGGACCCGGTGGCCGGTTCCTCCATCATCAGCGTCCCGCCAAGGATATAGAGCGCACCGCCCAAGATCGACATCAGCCGCCCGCCCCAGTCACGCACGACAAAGGCATGCACAAGCTGCACCGTCCCCGCCAGGAACAGCAGCAGGCCCAGCAGGATCGTGCTGGCCATCGTGACCGTGATGGCATCGATCCACGCCACGAATCCCAGCAGAACCAGCACCACCCCAAGCCCGCAGAACAGGCCCCAGCGCTGCGTAAATGGCGTGTCCATCGTAAAAATCCCCCGGCTTTATGAACGCATCATGCGGATCTGCCGCCCGCACCGGACGGCTGGCCCCGATACATAACAGGCAAGGCCGTGATGACGATACCGGCTTTTGCATCATCTGCCGTGCGCGGGAATTGACATTGACACGCCGTACTCCTATACGCGCCCGACTGCCGGGAACGTGGACGGACCGGCCGGTGCCTGTATTCCAAGGGGTGATTGCTCCCCCGGCGCCGGTTAATGCGGGACGCGCCCGTCCTGTTCATGGGGAACAGGACCTACCGGTGCCACATCATGGCGTGACGATACAGGCCCCCGGCCACGATCATGCCATGCAGATGAAGAAAGAGAGCGCGCGATGAGCAAGCGCCTTGAGAGCAAGTACAAGATCAACCGTCGCCTTGGCGTCAACCTGTGGGGCCGTGCGAAGTCCCCGGTCAACAAGCGCGAATACGGTCCCGGCCAGCATGGCCAGCGCCGCAAGCAGAAGCCGTCCGACTTCTCCATCCAGCTGATGGCGAAGCAGAAGCTCAAGGGCTATTACGGCAACATCGGCGAAAAGCAGTTCCGCAAGTATTATGACGAAGCCGTCCGTCGCAAGGGCGATACGTCCGAAAACCTGATCGACCTGCTGGAACGTCGCCTGGACGCGGTCGTCTACCGCATGAAGTTCGCGATCACCCCGTTCGCGGCACGCCAGTTCATCAGCCACGGCCACATCACGGTCAACGGCCGCAAGGTCAACATCCCGTCCTATCTGGTGCGTGATGGCGACGTGATCGAAGTGCGTGAGAAGTCCAAGCAGCTTGCGATCGTGCTCGATGCGGCGCAGAGCGGCGAACGCGACGTGCCGGAATACATGGAAGTCGATCATCGCCAGATGAAGGGCACCTTCACCCGCACGGCGAAGCTGTCGGACGTTCCGTATCCGGTCCAGATGGAACCGAACCTGGTCATCGAATTCTACTCTCGCTGATCCACACCCGGAACCGGGCTGCATGGCGCCGGGCGTGGGGCATTGCCTCCACGTCCGGCGTACGTGTTTCTGGGCTCCCGTTCTGTAGCCCCGGGCGCCCTGCTCCGGTATCCTGTGGCCTGTCGTGCGTGCCCCTGCGGCGCGCGCCCCTGTCGTGCCGTCGCATGGCGCGACGCACGAAGGTATATGCCCATGAACGCCGCCCCCGACACCACATCCGACGACACCACGCCTGCCACGCCTGCGGCCCCCGGCAGCATCGTGCATGAAATCGCGCGGCGGCGGACATTCGCCATCATCTCCCACCCTGATGCGGGCAAGACGACGCTGACCGAACGCATCCTGCGCGCGGGTGGCGCGATCCAGATGGCGGGCAACGTGCGGGCCAAGGGGGAACGGCGGCGCACGCGTTCGGACTGGATGGGGATCGAGCGTGACCGCGGCATTTCGGTCGTGACCTCGGTCATGACGTTCGAATATGGCGACTGCATCTTCAACCTGCTCGACACGCCGGGCCATGAAGACTTCTCCGAGGACACCTACCGCACGCTGACGGCGGTGGACGCGGCGGTGATGGTGATCGACGCGGCCAAGGGGATCGAGGCACGCACGCGCAAGCTGTTCGAGATCTGCCGCCTGCGTGACATCCCCATCGTCACCTTCATCAACAAGATGGACCGCGAGGCGCAGGACCCGTTCGCGCTGCTCGACGAAATCTCGTCCTCGCTAGCGCTGGATACCTCGCCTGCGACATGGCCGGTGGGACGGGCTGCGAAATTCGTCGGCACCTATGACCTGTACCGCCGCGAACTGCACACGACCGAACCGCTGGAGCAGTCGGACCCGCGCATGGTCCAGTTGGCCGAGGAACTGGAACTTGCGGAAGCGGCGCTGCCGGAATTCGACCTTGAAAGCTTCAACGCAGGCCACCTCACCCCCGTGTTCTTCGGCAGTGCGATGAAGGAAATCGGCGTGACCGACCTGCTCGACGCGCTGGCGTCGTTCGGGCCGCCGCCGCGCGACCAGGCGAGCGAAACCCGCAGCGTCCACGCGGACGAGGAGGCGATGACCGCGCTGGTGTTCAAGATCCAGGCGAACATGGACCCCAACCACCGCGACCGCATGGCGTTCGCGCGCATCTGCTCGGGCAGGCTGCAGCGCGGCATGCGGCTGAAACATGTGCGCATCGGCAAGCAGTTCGCCCTGCACACGCCGCAGTTCTTCTTCGCACGTGACCGCCAGTTGGCGGAGGAAGCCTTTGCCGGCGACGTGGTGGGCATCCCCAACCACGGCACCCTGCGCATTGGCGACACCCTGACGGAAGGCGAGGACCTGCGCTTTACCGGCGTGCCCTACTTCGCGCCGGAAATCCTGCGCCGCGTGCGCCTTGATGACGCGATGAAGGCCAAGAAGCTGCGCCAGGCTCTGACGGAACTGGCCGAGGAAGGGGTGGTGCAGCTATTCCGCCCGCAGGATGGCTCCCCGCCGATCGTCGGCGTGGTCGGCACGCTGCAGCTGGACGTGCTGCAGGCGCGGCTGAAGGGGGAATATGGCGTGTCGATCGGTTTCGAATCGACGCCCTACAACCTTGCCCGCTGGGTCACCGGCCCGCGTGAGAAGCTGGAGACGTTCTGCAGCGTCAACCGCAGCGCCATGGCCGACGATATCGACGGCGACCCGGTCTTCCTTGCGTCTTCCGCGTTCATGATGCGGCGCACGGCGGAAGGGCAGCCCGAGCTTGCCTTCCACGACATCAAGCAGATCGGCCAGGAGATCGGCTGACGCCGCGCTCCCTGCCTGGCCTTTCCATCCCACAAGAGTATTGCGTCAGGCCCGCTGTCTGGCGCATCTAGGCGCATCATGTCCGACACAATGCCCCGCCTGAGCCTGCATGACAGCAAAAGCCGCAAGACGGTTGCGTTCACGCCGCTCGACCCCGAAAATGTCCGCGTCTATTACTGCGGGCCGACCGTCTATGACCTTGCGCATATCGGCAACCTGCGCGCGATGGTCACGGCGGATGTGCTGGTGCGCCTGCTGCGCCACCTGTATCCGCGCGTTACCTATGTCCGCAACATCACGGACGTGGATGACAAGATCAACGCCCGCGCGCGCGAAAACAACGAACCGATTTCGGCCCTGACGGCACGGACCATCCGTGACTTCCACGACGACCTGGCGGCCGTCGCCATCCTGCCGCCCGACATCGAACCCCGCGCCACCCACCATATCGAGCAGATGCAGCGCATGATCCGCGAACTGATCGACAATGGCCATGCGTACGAGGCCGGGGGCCATGTCCTGTTTTCCGTCGCGGATTATCCCGATTACGGCGAACTGTCGGGCCGCAGCGCGGACGACCTGATGGCAGGCGCCCGGGTGGAGGTCGCGGATTACAAGCGCGCGCCGGGGGATTTCGTGCTGTGGAAACCCTCCGACGCCGACACGCCGGGCTGGGACAGCCCATGGGGCCGGGGGCGTCCGGGCTGGCACATCGAATGTTCCGCCATGTCGTACCATTACCTGGGCGAGAGTTTCGACATCCATGGCGGCGGGTCGGACCTTCTGTTCCCGCACCATGAAAACGAACGCGCGCAGAGCATGTGCTGCCACCCACACGGGCGTTTCGCCAACCACTGGGTGCATAATGCAATGCTGCTGGTGGATGGGGAGAAGATGTCGAAATCCCTCGGCAACTTCCTGACAGTGCGCGACGTGCTGCGCGACACCCCGGCGGAGGCGCTGCGCCTGCTGCTGCTGCGCGCGCAGTACCGCTCCGTCCTGAACTTCACGCGCGACGGACTGGATGATGCGCGCCAGACGCTCGACCGGTTCTATCGCGCGCTCGCGGTGCTGCCGGATGCGCAGGCCGCCGATACGACCCTGCCGCCGGACAGCTTTGTCGCGGCCCTGTGCGAGGACCTCAATACCCCCGCCGCCCTTGCGGAAATGCATGCCATGGCGGACCGGGCGCTGGCGGGTGACGTGCAGGGCGCGCGTGACCTGCGGGCGGCGGGCCATCTGATCGGCCTGCTGGGCAGCACGCCTGACGTCTGGTTCCGTGGCGATGCACAGGTGGACGGGGCCAAGATACAGGCCCTGATCGACGAACGTCTTGCCGCGCGCAAGGCCCGCGATTTCGCCCGTGCCGACGCCATCCGTGACGAACTGGCGCAGCAGGGCATCGTGCTGGAGGATGGTCCCGGCGGCACGACGTGGAGGAAGGCATGACCGGACGTGATGGCGGGGCGGATATCGGCCCCATTGGCAACGCCCCGGTTGTCATCCTTGTCCGTCCGCAGATGGCCGAAAATATCGGCACCACCGCGCGCGCGATGGCCAATGGCGGCCTGTTCCACATGCGCCTTGTCGCCCCGCGCGACGGATGGCCGCAGGAACGGGCGTGGCGTGCGGCCTCCGGCGCGGACCGGATCCTTGAATCCGTAACCGTGTTTGAAACCGTCGATGACGCGGTGGCCGACCTGCACCATGTCTTTGCCACCTGCCCGCGCCCGCGCCATATCGTCAAGCCCGTGATGACCGCACGTGGCGGGGCTGCCGAACTGCGCGCGATCTCGCGCCGGGGGCTGCGCACGGGGTTGCTGTTCGGGCCGGAACGCGCGGGCCTCGATAACGAGGACATGGCCCGCGCCGATGCGCTGATCCGCTATCCGCTCAATCCCGCGTTCATGTCGCTGAACCTGGCGCAGGCGGTGATGATCATGGCCTATGAATGGTGGATGACGGAGGATGACACCCCGCCGCGCACGCTGATGACCAATGAAACCCATGTCGCGACCAAGGGGGAGCTGGACAATTTCATGCGTCACCTGATCGGCGATCTGGATGAATGCGGGTTCCTGCGTAACGAGCAGAAACGCCCCGGCATGGTGCGCAACCTGCGGCATTTCTTCCTGCGGGGCGAGGTGACGGAACAGGAACTGCGCACGCTGCACGGCGTGGTGACGGAACTGGCGCGTGGGCGCAAGGCGCGGCAGCAGTAAGCGAAAGTATTAAAAGTTTTTGGGTGCCGCCTTTTTTAAAAAGGCGGTGTCTTTTGAAGCTTTTTGAAAAAAGCTTCACCAAAGACTTTTGATCTGTTTTCCAGGGCCTGTTGGGAATTATGCTTTTTTCAAGCATCTGCATATGATTCAAAGCCTGTATGGATCGCTTCGTACTGACAGACGCCCAATGGG
>NZ_JABJWD010000124.1:0-5841 GCF_013155425.1 Gluconacetobacter entanii
CTCTTCAACAGACGTACCGCCACTCATCATATCCTGAATCATGGTTACCCATCGATTCAGAACTCAACACAAAATGCAACTGTAGTGCTAGCACTGACTTGTGCGTCAGGAGGAAGAACGTCCTCATATAGACGTCGGCCTGTCGCCAGACGCCTGCCGAGCGCTTCGATGAAGCCTTCATAACGCTCGGCCGCCTGCGCCCGTGCAGCAGCAGCCGAGCTTTCGGGCAAGGCGGGCGTCATGATCATCCAGAAACGGATGAACTGGGCCAATGTCTCGACGGTGATCCCGGTATCGCGCTCCAGTCGGGACAGGCGTTTATCGACACGGTCCAGCCGTCGGGTCAGTGCGGCCTGTCCGGTCCCCTCTTCAGGAGAGAAAAAGACAGACAGAGCCGTCTCGACCACGAGGGAGCCGGACTGACGGCGACGGGTGGCCGTATCACTGACAGCTTTGAACAGATCGGGATCGAGATAGACCGTCATCTGCTGCTTCTTGCGGGAGCGTTTCATGGTCCACCGATCTCCATCCCATCATCACGGTCAATGGCGGCCAGCCGCGCTACCTTCTGAAGATCCATAAAGTCCCGGTCCCACCGTGTCGTGCGATTGCCAGCTTCGGGTGATTTCGTCTGCTCCCGCGTGTCATCCCTCTCCGTACGCGGTGGAATATCACTCGGATCGGCGTCCGGTGTGCGCTTGTGACCGGCCCCCAGAGGCGTTTCTTCTTCCTGCGTTGACAGTGGGGGGGCGGCACCATGCACCACCGTCTCGGGCAAGGGACGTCTGGTCCAGTCATCCGGTTGTATCGCGGTCGGTGCTGATATCGTTCCTGGTTGGGGCGGTGGCAGTGCGCGCTCCCGGAAACGGGCATCACTATAATATCGAGCTTTCTTCGCACGAACGGGTGGCGTCCCCGCCGCCATGACAATCTCGTCGGTTGGTGGAAGTTGCATGATTTCACCTGGCGTCAGAAGCGGGCGGGCACTTTCCTGCCGCGAAACCATCAGATGCCCCAGCCAGGGTGACAGGCGATGCCCGGCATAGTTTTTCTGTGACCTGATTTCCGTGGCAGTGCCCAATGCATCTGAGACCCGCTTGGCAGTCCGTTCATCGTTGGTGGCAAAACTGACCCGGACGTGACAGTTATCGAGGATCGAATTGTTCTGACCGTAGGCTTTCTCTATCTGATTCAGGCTCTGGGCGATCAGAAAAGCTTTGATGCCGTAACCACCCATGAACGCGAGAGCGCTTTCAAAGAAATCAAGCCGCCCGAGCGCCGGGAATTCGTCCAGCATCATCAGCAGGCGATGGTTATGCTTATGCGCGTTCAGATCCTCTGTCAGTCTGCGCCCGATCTGGTTCAGCATCAGACGGATCAACGGTTTGGTGCGACTGATATCCGAGGGTGGCACGCTGAGATAAAGCGTGGTCGGACGACGCTCTTTGACAATATCCGCAATCCGCCAGGCACAACGCGAAGTGACTTTCGCGACGACCGGATCACGATACAGGCCAAGAAACGACATGGCGGTGGAGAGCACACCAGACCGTTCGTTGGGAGATTTGTTCAGCAGTTCACGGGCGGCGGATGCAACCACCGGATGCGGGCCATCCTTGCCCAGATGCTTCGTCTGCATCATCGCAGCAAGCGTGGCTTCAATTGAGCGTTTCGGATCAGACAGAAGATTGGCAACACCGTAGAGCGTCTTGTCTTTCTCCGCATACAGAACATGGAGGATGGCGCCCACCAGCAGAGAGTGTGATGTTTTCTCCCAATGGTTCCGGCGTTCAAGCGATCCTTCGGGATCGACAAGCACGTCCGCGACATTCTGGGCGTCGCGTACCTCCCACTCCCCCTGCCGGATTTCAAGCAGGGGGTTGTAGGGATCAGAGGCAGGATTGGTCGGATCGAACAGGAGCACGCTGCTGAAACGCGCCCGAAAACCTGCGGTGATCTGCCAGTTTTCTCCCTTGATATCATGGACGATGGCTGATCCCGGCCATGTCAGCAGGGTCGGAATGACAAGCCCCACCCCCTTACCGGAACGGGTCGGCGCGAAACACAGGACATGTTCAGGACCATTATGACGGAGATAATCCCGTCCATACTGCCCGAGAATGACCCCATCGGGATCGAGCAATCCGGATTGCTGCAATTCCTCACGGCTGGCCCAGCGTGCGCTTCCATAGGTTGCGGCCCGTCTTACCTCACGAGCCCGACGAATGGAAAGCGCGACCGCTGCCACAACAGCCAGTACGCCGCCACTACCGGCGATCCACCCGCCCTGATTAAAAATATCCGGGGCATAGGCGTCGTAGACATACCACCACCAGAAAACCATGGGGGGCCAGTAGACAGGCCAATGATGCGCAAGCGTGAATCAGGGCTGACCAAGCTGGGGCTGAAAGCCCAGTTTCCACGCCACCCATTGCGTCGCCATCCACCATGACAGGATGATCATGAGCAGGACGACGCTCACCTGCCCCCATAAAATCCGTGATCCGGACATAGTGCTTTCCTCCATAGAAACCCATGGAAGAAAGGAAACGAAGACACTTAACTGGATTCAATGTTTTCCGCCCTACCTGCGCGGCCCGGCGCAAAGAGGCGTAAAATTGTCGGCGCAAGCGTTACCAGAACCCATTCCAACAGCGTGTCTGGTCTTGGCGACAAAACGCACTAACGGCAGAAGTCCGGACATGTGCTGACCAGCCATGCAGGCATAGTCATACCTCGACGCACAATCTGACCATTCTCGATTTCAAGCACAGGCTCCGGCATAACGCCTGAATTATCGGAGATGACAACACGGTCAGACAGGCCAATAACAGTCGGAAGATTGGCGAGACTGCCAATATATCGTCTGCGAATGGCTTCCGGTTCAATGAAATGTCCACCACCCGCAGCACGTGCCCTGACGCGCTGAACATTCATTTCGACCGACGCCAGAGCAATATATCTCAGCTCGATATGATATCCGGCGTTCCGCGCCGCCGTGATGCGACGGATTACGGAACGGCCAGATAATGTCGTTTCGAGAGAAATCGACTTCCCGGCGGCCAGCGACGCGTTGAATATCTCGATGGCTCGCCGTCCGGCCTCCCTGTCTGCATCGCGCGGGCTGCCTGGGTTGATCCCCCGCGCTATCTGGTCGGGGTCAATGACGATGTCGACCGGCTCAATGTCAGCGCTCGTGCCAACCCGCAGACTGCTTTTTCCGGAGCCGTTCGGTCCTGCGTAAATCAGTAATCGTGTCACGCGGGATAGGGAAAATCTTCGTCGCGGAACTCTTCCAGCGGTGCAAGACGTTCAACCCGACCGCCGGGAAATTCGCGCACAACCCATCCCTTCTGGACATAGGTCATGATCTCGCCGCTCGCTGTCCGGGCTTCCCGTGCCCGCTCGCCAGCAACGCGGACCGCCTCAAAGCTGGCCCATGCATAGTGCTGCCGCTCCTGCATCTTGTATTCGGACATGACGACCCCGTTTATCCATGACGTTCTATGGAGTCACTCATAGCACAATCGTTGTCTGACGCGCAGAGGTCTTTTGCCCAGACGGACATCAGGCCTGCGTTGATATCCCCACAGAAGCCAGAACACCGACCGCTTCCCGTCTGAGCGGTTCTATTTCGTCGAGGGCCGCCAGCCAGAATGTAGCTCCTTGCAAACGTGTCAGGGCGTCCGTGGCTGCCCGCATAGGGTCATCAACCGCACCCTTTTCGAGGATTTCCGCCATTCGGGCGCGCAATGCAATTACGAAATCCCGGACAGCCGTCTTCGCCTCTGGCGTGTCAATCGGGACTCCGAAAGCCAGGTGGAAGCCTACACATCGTCCACGCTCGCTAAAGACTGCGACAATACGGTCGATCAGTTCTCGATAAGTGTGCATCCAGTCGACTGCCGGATCGGGAAGCCCTTCAAAAGTTTCCTTCAGGGTCAATTCGAGAACATCAACGACGAGCGATTCCTTACTTGGAAGACGATTATAAAGACTGGACTTCTTCAGACCGACCCGCTCGGCCAGGTCGTTCATCGAAGCGCCGGTGTATCCCCGTTCCCGGAAGAGTTCGCGCGCAGCAATCACGATATCGTCATAGGATGCTTTCATCTTTATTCTTCCATTAAGACCGATCGGTCTGGTTTCCTGATTCCGGGATCATTTCATTCTCAAAGTGTCAGTCCATCGTCAGGAGACTCAGTCATGAAACTCTATGATCTCGATGTATCCGGCAATTGCTACAAGGTGCGCCTGTTTGCAGCCCTTACCGGCATTCCTCTTGACCTTGTGCCGGTTGATTTTTCCAAAGATGAGCAACACAGCTCGTTGTTTACGGACCTGAATCCATTTCAGGAAGTACCGGTTCTCGTCGATGGCGAGACGGTCGTCCGGGATTCTCAGGCCATTCTCGTCTATCTGGCTTGCAGTCTGTCCGACCAGCGATGGTGACCCGATGACAGACGCGTTCAGGCGAACATTGTCGGGTGGCTGTCAGTTGCAGCCTGTGAGATCCGCAATGGGCCGAATGCCGCACGTCTGATCAGGAAGTTCGGTGTCGATCTCGACATGGAGGCCGCCCTTCACTGGAGCACCAAGATTCTTCCAATCCTCAACAAACATCTGGAAAGCCGAGAGTGGCTGGCATCAAGCCATCCTACAATCGCCGACTGTGCAGTCTTTCCTTACCTCTCGGTTGCGCACGAGGGCAGTGTGGACGTAAGGCCTTTCCCCGCGTTAATGGCGTGGATGACACGGGTCAGCCGTCTCCCCAATTTCATCCCGATGCCCGGTATGCTGACGTTACCATACTAAGTTGGCCAGCGAAGCGGGCGATCAAAGCCCGATCCCCATGTCCCGCTTCCGGCCGAACGACCAGTCCACGCCCCCGTCCTCCCGTGCGACGCCGGAGACATGACGTCCGATCTGTTTCTCCAGCGATGGCGTCCAGGGAACAAGCTGGAACCCGAGGCCGCCATCAATCATAGCAAAGCGCCCCGAAGCGAGGGTCAGCCGCTGTCGGTAGGTTCCAGTGACGTACTCGCCGGCCTCAGCACTCTGGATGGGCTGGCCGGTTTCGCGCGCCAGACGCCCGGCCACGTCCCGCATCTCCAGCGCCCGCATGGAGGCGACCATGCCACGCGGATAGCGCACGCGCGCTCCGTCCTGCTGTGCGATCCCCTGCTCGACCAGATGAGCGCTGCGCTGGCGTAGCGCGTCACGCACTTCCGCGCCGAAACCACCCTCTCCCAGCGCCACCGGTTCGCGAGCGACAAGCTGGCGGTCCAGCCATGTCGCGCCCCGCGCCAGCACCTGCTCTCCGATCGGCAGATCGGACCGCACCGCAAGTGTCGCCCGTCGCTGTCCCTTCGCATCCTGATAGGTCCGCAGTTCAACCAGCCCACCGTGCGGCACGTCGCCGGCCGCTTCCAGTGATGGCAGATGGACATGGTGCATGCGCCCGTCCACGCCGTCGATCACCGCATAGGCACTCCCCTTCAGTTCATCATCCAGACCGCGCGCGACCAGACGTCCGATCACCGGCTCGGCCGGGTCTTCCCCGGCCAGCACCCATGACGACGAGGGCCGTTCGATCCCCTGTTCACTCAGACCACGGTGGATGCGTTTGATGATGTCATTGCGCTGCCCCATCTCGCGCAAGGTGACTTCCGCCGTTTCCTCCAGCCGCCATTGTCCGACCCCGACCTCATGGGCAAGGCCCATCCGTTCCAGTCGCCGCAGCCGTCCGACCTGGAGGGATCGAAGAACCCCTGATTGATGTGCTTGGCCGGTAATTTCTGGGTTTTGGCGATTTGATTGACGGTTTTTGCGATGGCCTCC
>NZ_JABJWD010000017.1:0-11084 GCF_013155425.1 Gluconacetobacter entanii
GGAAAACCGAACGCCCATCCTGCCAGGCGTAACCACGGCGGAGACGGCCTCCACTACTTCACGCAGAAAGCGCAGGCGGTTGGACAGGCTGCCGCCATAGGCATCGGTGCGGAAATTGGCCCGTTCGGAGATGAACTGGTTGATCAGGTAGCCATTGGCCGCGTGGATCTCCACCCCATCGAAACCTGCGGACAGCGCGTTACGCGCCGCCTGCGCATACATCTCCACCAGTTCATGGATCTCTGGAATGGTCAGCGCGCGTGGAATGTCGGGCGGCACCAGTTTTCCTGTGCCCGGCCCCGTGGGGATGAACACGTTGACACCTGTTGCAGCCACGGCGGACGGGGCGATCGGCGCCTCGTGGCCAGGCTGCAATGCGCGGTGGGACACGCGGCCGACATGCCACAACTGCGCAAAGATGGGCCGCCGCTTTGCGTGCACTGCATCGACGACCAGTTTCCAGCCCGCGACCTGTTCAGGGGAGTAGATGCCCGGCGTCCAGGCATAGCCCTGCCCGCGGGCTTCGATCTGCGTGCCTTCGGTAATCAGCAACCCAGCCTGCGTGCGCTGCGCGTAATATTCGGCCATCAGCGCGTTGGGAATATCGCCGGGCTGGGTGCTGCGGCAGCGTGTCAGGGGCGGCAGGAAGATCCTGTTTTCCAGCGACAGGTCGCCCAGCCGCACGGGACCGAATAAAGAAGATGGAGACATGATCAACCCTGTTTACAAATGCAGGCCATCCGTCCGGCCCGCATGTAAACATTGACCTAGCCTGCGGTGTGCGCAAGAACGCACATAAACCGCCACTAGTGTCAGGAATGATACCATGCCCCGCATCCGTCACACCACGCTGGCCTGCAGCCCCGGCTGCACGGTGGAGGCCACGCTCGAACTGTTCGGGGGCAAGTGGAAGGCGCTGATCCTGTATCACCTGTTCGAGGACGGGGTGCTGCGGTTCGGTGAACTGCGCCGTCGCCTGCCCAATGTTACCCAGCGGATGCTGACCAACCAGTTGCGCGAACTCGAGGCCGACGGACTGGTGTCACGCACCGTCTTCCCCGAGGTTCCGCCGCACGTCGAATACGCGCTGACCGATCTTGGGAAGACGCTTGAGCCTGTCATCAAGGCGCTCAAGGCATGGGGGGACACGCACGCCCATTCCCTGCATGGCAGGAAAGCCGCCGGGTAGCCTGAAGCATTCCCTGAATGGATATTGCAGCCTTATGCCGGAAATGGACCATATATGACAGATGACGAATTACTTGCGCGTTTTGCAAAAAACGCCCCGGCTTTCCAAGCATTCCTGCCGGAACTGACCGCCGAAGAAAGACACAGTTTCTGCGAGATCGCGCGCCTTGTCCATGCTGAGGGGCTGGACTGGTATTTTACCGATATAAAGAATGAATACTTCCGTTTCGGGCGCAAGAACAATGGCAATGATACTGCGGTACGTAAAGGCACCCTAGGTTTTTTTGAAAAAAAAGATGATCGTATATGTTTCTGTTTAAATTCCAATATTGTCCGGAATATGGACGATAATGTAAAAGACAAGAAATTGTCACTCAACAGTACAACCGTAAATATCGCAAAACGTGTCCTTGAGATGAACCAGGACGATATTGCAGGCAGGCTGAAGACGGATCGTAATGGCCTGTGGCCAGATGACTATCCTCCCCTGCCTAAAAAGAAAAACAGGACCGTGCTGCAAGATACCATGCCAGAGAACAAAGACATCATGCCCGTTGATCCCAGTGCCGAAACCGTCAACCTGATCCTGTATGGCCCGCCCGGCACGGGCAAGACCTACGCCACGGCTGCCGAGGCCGTGAGGCTGTGTGGCGAAACCGTGCCGGAGGACCGCAAGGAACTGATGGCCGCCTATCATCGCCTGATACGCGCGGGGCGGATCGAATTCGTGACCTTTCACCAGTCACTGGCCTATGAAGATTTTGTCGAAGGACTGCGCCCCCAGCAGGATATGGCGGGCGGTGGCCCGGACGGCGAACAGCCTGCCGCAGGCTTCACGCTTGTGCCAAGGGACGGCATTTTCCGCCGGATCGTGCGCGAGGCGCTTGGGGAGACCGAAGAAAAGGAGGATACGTTCTCGCTGGCGGGCAAACGTGTCTTCAAACTCTCCATGGGGGTCGCGGGCGATCATGATGATGCCCATATCTTTGAAAATGCCATAAGGGACGGGTATGCCATCATCGGGTATGGCGAACTGGATTTTACCGATCCACGTTTTGCCAGTCCGGATGCCATCCTCAAGGCCGTGCAGGATTCAGGGGTGGTGGGGGACAAGGTACTCACGTCCGCATCCGGCTGGGTCAAGATGCCCAACATCTTTCGTAACCAGATGCGTATTGGCGATATCATCGTGGTTTCGCGCGGGAACGGCCTGTTCCGCGCAATCGGTCAGATAACGGGCGATTATTATTTCGAACCGCTTGAGGAGCGGCCCAATTATGCGCACCGTCGCAAGGTAAGGTGGCTGTGGGTCAGCCCGGAGGGCGAACCGGTTGGTCGTATTTACGCCAAGGATTTTTCCATGGCGACCGTCTACCAGTTGAATCGTGACCTGATCAATGTCCCGGCACTGGCGCAGTATATCGGCAGGCAGCATGATACATCCCCTGTCACGCCACAGCCCTATGTCCTGATTATAGACGAGATCAACCGCGCCAATATTTCCAAGGTATTTGGCGAACTCATTACATTGCTCGAACCGGACAAACGGCTGGGCCAGCCGAATGAACTGCAGGTACGCCTGCCTTATTCGGGCGACCTGTTTGGCGTGCCGCCCAACCTGCACATCATTGGCACGATGAACACGGCGGACCGTTCCATCGCCCTGCTGGATACGGCGCTGCGCCGCCGGTTCGACTTTCGTGAACTGATGCCCGACCCGACGCAGCTTGAAACCGTGGATGGCATTGACCTGCCTGCCGTGCTGCGTGCGCTTAATGAACGGATCGAATACCTGTTCGATCGCGAACACCAGATCGGGCATGCCTATTTCATTAAATGCACGGCGCGTCAGGGTTCCAACGGCATCGATCAGGTCATGCGTGACCGGATCATCCCGCTTCTGGCTGAATATTTCTACGAGGACTGGGATAAGGTCGCCGCCGTGCTTGGCGATGCGACAGAAGCGGAAGGGGACTATGAAGGTGGTTTCCTCAATCGGGAAAAACTCCCGGTCCCACGCGGGCTGGGACTGGAAGGTGAGGGGAGTGCGCGTTACCGCTGGCGCGTGCGTACCCAACAGGAAGGATTTGATTATAACAGGGGACTTCTGGACGTATGATCCACCGTACGGTTCTGGAATGGAACACGCTACCTTATGGGTCAGGCCAGGCGGAAATCCCCCGTGACATTGCCGAACGCCTTGTGACCGTGGCGGAAAACTCCGCCATGCCCGGCGCGCTGCAAGACCAGCGCCATGGCCTGCGGGCCTGTGGCATGGTGGGGATGATTGTCGCCCCCGGCGCCGAACTGGAAATCCTGCCCAAGATCGACACGCCGCAGCAGCACGGCGCACAGGCGGTCAGCAGCATCCGCAGGCGACTGGTGCATATGCTGGCCGTGGTGCTGGACATAAACGTGGCCGATGGTGATATCGCGCATCTGGGCACACAGGAAGAAACCCTGCTGGAAGTATTGATCCGGCTGTTTTCCAGAAGGTTATCCGAGGCCGTGAAGCCCGGCCTGCCCCGACGTTATGTGGAGCAGGCCGATGACCTGCCGGCCCTGCGGGGCAGGCTGGATGTGACGCGACAGTTCAGCGTACTTGCGGTCAGCCCGCAGAAACTGGCCTGCCGTTATGATGAAATGGCATGTGACACGCCACTCAACCAGATCATGAAAGCAGCGGTGGAGCGGCTTTTGCGCCTGTCGCGCGCGGCGGATAACCAGCGGCGGTTGCGGGAACTGGCCTTTGTCTATGCCGATGTCAGTCCGGTGGCTGTGTCGGCCCTGCGCTGGGACCGGGTGGTGCTGGACCGCACCACGACACGGTGGAAAACGCCATTGAAACTGGCGCGCCTGCTGCTGGGGCAGCGGTTCCAGACGACATCAGGCGGGGTGACGCAGGGGTTTTCGCTGCTGTTTGAAATGAACGTGCTGTTTGAAAAATATATCGCCTGCCGGTTACGTACGGCCCTGGCGGGAACGGGCCTGCATGCCGCCGCCCAGAAGGGCAGGCGATATGCCCTTTATACGCCGGAGGAAAAGGGCGTATTCCAGACCATTCCCGACATTCTGATCAAACGCGGTGATGCCATCGTGCAGATCGTGGATACCAAATGGAAATGCCTTGCCCGGCAGGATGATGATCCCAGGCAGGGGGTCAGCCAGGCTGATATCTATCAGATGATGGCATATGCCAGGATTTATGACTGTCCACGCCTGATGCTGCTTTATCCGCACCATGCGGGACTTGGCGTGGATCCGGTGTGCAATACGCATTATATCGCAACGCCGTCCGGGCCTGATGTGCTGGAGGTCGCAACGATAGACATATCGGACAATGCAGCCCTATTGCGCAACCTGCGGACGTTGTGTGCAGACGGCGAAACCGGATCACCGCTGTAATGGGATGCGCCATCGTGTCGGGACGGGCATGATGCACTCCCCCCGACGGGCAAGGCCCTGCCACGGACGGGATCCACGTTGTTCGGACTGATTCCCCCGGCGGGAAGCCGGCTTCTGGACCGGTTGGAATGACATGGGAATGTATGGTGGTGTCCGCGGCGGGATTCGAACCCACGGCCCCAGGATTCATCCCACTTCGGCTTTCGCCGCCGCCACCGGATGATGACGTTCGTGGTCTGGACTGTCCCTTCGCCATGGACCCGCCAGCGGGTCGGTAGGCGCTGCCCATCCAGTCTCTACACCTTCCCGGCACGGGGCCGGGCTTGGCTCGGGATTGGCACGGCATTCTGCCAGAGCGTTCCCCGAATTTGAGCAGATCCGTCACGTGGTTTCCCGTCGTGACGCCCAATTGCTACCAGGAATCCTGTGCTCTATCCTGCTGAGCTACGCGGACATACACCCGACCTTATGTAGCGGAGGGACGGGGCAGGGGCAAGCGGCAATATGGCCGCCCCTAGCGCTGTCGCGCCATGATCCGCGCCTGTGCCGCAAGGCGTGCGACATGGCGCTTGCACAGCACGATATCAGGGCTGCCGGTCTGCTTGCATGCCAGTTCAAGCTGCTGCGTCCACACCGCCGCCTGCATCAGGGCATCCGCGCTCCAGATCGCGACGGCGCGGCCAAAGGCTTCGGTGCGCTTGAAAAAGACCTGGGGCCACAGTGCGGACATCGCCTCCGCCCGGCCCTGTCCCGCATCCATCGCCAGACGCACCCGCCGCAGCCTGTGGATGTGCGACAGCAGCGCGCGCGCGGCACCAATCGGGTTCATGCGATCGGTATTCATGGCGCGTTCGATCGCAAGGTCAGCCCCCGTCCGGTCGCCCACCATCGCGGCAAAGGCCGCATCCTCCAGCGACACACTCGCCGCATCGCCAATGCAGGCCTGCACGTCCTCATGCGTCAGCCGCCCGCCCTGTCCCGCGAACAGGAACAGCTTTTCCACCTCCGCACGGGTGGCGGCGCGATCGGGGCTTGCGCGTTCGGCGAACCATGACAGCGCATCGGGGTCGATCTGCACCCCCTGTTCGGAAAGCATCTGGCGGATGCTGGCCTCCAGCGCGCGCCCTTCCTCGGGGTAGCAGGCAATGACGGCGCAGTCCTTCGCCTTTTCCAGCAGCGCACGTAACTTGGAGCGGGATTCAAGCCCCGGCGCCTCGATGATCAGCAGCGTATCGGTCCGGGTTGCAAGGCACTCCTTGACCAGTCCCGTCAGGCCATCGCGCCCTTCGCGCACCCAGACGACGCGGCGCCCGCCCACCAGTGACAGGGCGGTACATTCCTCCACCATGCGGTCGTGCGCGTCGCGGCCAAGGATGGCGACGCGGAATGGATCATCAAGGTCGGGCGTGATGACCTGTGCCGCCTGGGTCGCGCGTTCGCGGATCAGTCCCGCATCCTCCCCATGCAGCAGCACGATGCGCCACGCGCCGGGATCGCGCAGGGTGGCGGCGACTGAACGCGCACTGATCTTCACGGTCGGGGTTTCACTGGCTGACGTTCACTGGCTGGTGCCGTTGCCGCCAATGCTGACACTGTCGGGGCTGTCGCTCCCGACACTGACGGAGGTGCCCACGTCATCATCGTTCAGTTGTGAATTCGACCGCCCGGTGGCAAGCGCCGGCAGGCCATCCGCGCCGGGACGCTGCGATGGCATCTGGTTGCTGCTGGTGGCGTTGGGGGTCGAATCGGGATCGATGTAGCGTGGCTGGTTCTGCTCCGCATCGGTCCCGTCGGTCGCGGGTTTGGCATGGGTGCGGAACCACACGCCAACCTGCTGGGTGATCTGCTCGGCCATGTTCTTGGCCACGCGGGTGCGCACGGTTTCCAGGTTCAGCGACAGGGCGAAATACTGTTCATACGTATTGTTGACGCCGTCGATGATGTTCGCATCCCCTTCGGCCAGCAGGCGCGGGCTGGCGCTGATGGTATAAAGCTGCCAGTGGGCAAAGGCGGTGGTGCGCGTGCGCCCGCTGGTATTGTCGGAGTGGATGTCCACCGCCTCGTTCATCATGTAGGTGCGGATGCGCAGGCTGTAGCGGGTCGGGTTTTCAGGCCCGGCCCCCCCAAGGTCCTGCTGCAGGAACTGGCGCAACTGCTGCCCGTAACGCTCCGTGATGCGCGGGACATAGACCTGCTGCAGTTCGGCGGCCACGTCCGTCACGGTGGCCTTGCCGTCCGGGCCGATATGCTTTCCGGTCGTCTGGTACATGGGCGAGAAGCCACACCCGCCCATCGCGGCCACAAGGGCGGCCGCGAAAAGCGTGGGTGCGGTGCGACGACACGAAAAGCGTTTCATCGGTTATTTCGCAACCACGAAATTGACGATGCGCCCCGGCACATAGATGCGCTTGACGATCCGCGCACCCTCCAGCAGGCGTGCGACGTTGGGTTCGGCCTCCGCCCGGGCGATGACATCGTCCTTGGGCAGGTCGGGGGCCACCGCGATCGTGCCGCGCAGCTTGCCCATGATCTGCACCGCGATCGTGACCTCGCTTGCGGCCAGCAGGTCGGCCTCCGCCTTGGGCCAGGCGCGTTCGACCACCGGCCTGCCCGCGGGATCCAGCAGCGCCATCATCGCTTCGGCCTGATGCGGCACCATCGGCGCGCACAGCAGTGCGAGCGTCGTCGCCGCCTCGCGCCGGGCAAAGGCGATACCGTCCTCGTCCGCGTGCTTTTCCGCATCGGCCAGCGCGCTGGTCAGTTCATGCAGGCGCGCGACCGCGACATTGGGGCTGAAACCCTCCAGCGCCTCGGTCACGGCGGCGATGGTGCGGTGGGTGGCACGGCGCAGCGTGTCGGCGGCCTTTGCGACCTGCGCGGGGCAGGGGACGTCGGCGGGGACCTGTGCCGCCACGCCGCGCACGACGCGGAACAGGCGCTGCAGGAAGCGCGCGGCCCCGGCGACGCCGGATTCCGTCCATTCCATGTCGCGTTCCGGCGGGCTGTCCGACAGGACGAACCAGCGCGCCGTATCCGCGCCAAAACGCTCGATGATCGTCACGGGGGCGACGGTGTTGCGCTTGGACTTGGACATCTTTTCCACGCGGCCGACCGTGACCGGCGCACCCGTGTCACGGCGGGTCGCACCCGTGGCCGTGCGCTCGACCTCGTCGGGATACAGCCAGTTGCCATCCGCGTCGCGGTAGCTTTCGTGGTTGACCATGCCCTGCGTGAACAGGCCCGCGAACGGTTCGTCCACGTTCAGGTGCCCGGTTTCATGCATGGCGCGGGTGAAGAAGCGGGCATAGAGCAGGTGCAGGATCGCATGTTCGATCCCGCCGATATACTGGTCCACCGGCAGCCACCCGTCCGCGGCCGCGACCACGGTGGGCTGTGGCGCATGCGGCGCGGTGAAGCGGGCGAAATACCACGAACTGTCCACGAACGTGTCGCAGGTATCCGTCTCCCGCGTGGCGGGCTTTTGGCATCTGGGGCAGGCGACATGCTTCCATGTCGGGTGGTGCTCCAGGGGGTTGCCCGGACGGTCGAACGTCACGTCCTCGGGCAGGACGACCGGAAGCTGGTCATCGGGTACCGGCACCGCGCCGCAGGAGTCGCAATGGATGATGGGGATGGGGCAGCCCCAGTAGCGCTGGCGCGAAATGCCCCAGTCACGCAGGCGCCAGTTGACCACGCCGCGCCCGACGCCCAGGCCTTCAAGCCGTGCGATCGCTTCCTTCTTCGCCGTGGCGATGTCGAGACCGTCGAGGAAGGCGGAATTGAACAGCGTGCCCTGCCCGTCGGTCGCCCTGTCGGTGACGGTGAAGGTCTGCGGGTCCGCATCGGGAGGCAGGATGACGGGGATGAAGGGCAGGCGGTACTTGTTGGCGAAATCAAGGTCGCGCTGATCCCCGCAGGGGCAGCCGAACACCGCACCCGTGCCATAATCCATCAGCACGAAATTCGCGATCCAGACCGGGAACGATCTGTCCGGCATGAACGGGTGCGATACGCGCAGGCCGGTATCGAACCCACGCTTTTCTGCCGTCTCGATCGCCTCTTCCGAGGTGCCGAGGCGATGGCATTCCGCGATGAATTCGGCGGCCTTCGCGTTCTTTGCCGCGACCTTCGCCGCCAGCGGGTGGTCGGCCGCGATGGCAAGGAACGACATCCCGAACAGCGTGTCGGGACGGGTGGTGAACACCTCCACCGAATCAAGGTCCACGTCGAACCCTGCGGGCGGTTCATGCAGGCCGAAGCGCACGCGCGCGCCCTCCGACCGGCCGATCCAGCGTTCCTGCATCGTGCGCACCCGTTCGGGCCAGCGCGGCAGGTGCGACAGCCCATCGAGAAGCTGCGGCGCGAATTTCGTGATCTTCAGGAACCACTGCGAAAGCTGCTTCTGCTCGATCAGCGCGCCGGAGCGCCAGCCGCGACCATCCACGACCTGTTCGTTCGCCAGCACGGTATTGTCCACCGGGTCCCAGTTGACCCAGCTTTCGCGCCGCTCCACCAGGCCTGCCGCCAGCATGTCGAGGAACAGCTTCTGCTGCTTGCCATAATAATCCGGCAGGCAGGTCGCGATCTCGCGGTCCCAGTTGAAGGAGAAGCCAAGCTGCTTGAGCGTCGTGCGCATGGCCGCGATGTTGTCCATCGTCCACTTGCCCGGATGCACGCCACGCTCCCGCGCCGCATTTTCCGCAGGCAGGCCGAACGCGTCCCAGCCCATCGGGTGCAGGACGCTGAACCCCTGCGCCCGCTTGTAGCGCGCAACGACATCGCCCAGCGTGTAGTTGCGGACATGCCCCATGTGAAGCTGCCCCGAAGGATAGGGGAACATCTCCAGCACGTAATATTTGGGCCGGTCGGCGGGGGGGACGTCGGGCACGTCGAAGACGCCGCTTTGTTCCCACCGCTCCTGCCACAGCGGTTCGGCCGTGGCGAAGTCATAGGCGGGGGTGGCGGGATCGGCGGGAGTCTTGGGATCGGTCATCTTGGTCATCGGGTCCGGGCGCGAGGTGTTAGTTCTTGTGGCCGCTATCGGCACGCAACTGGCGCGCACGGGTCAGGATCTTGGAGGTGATGTCGGACACCGTATTGGCGGCGACGGGGGTATCGACCCACTGGTTGTCCTGCAGCACCTGGCGGAAGACGGACACGCGCACCGCGTCGGAACGCAGGTTGCTCGACAGGATGAAGCAGGTGATCTTGAAGCGTTCGTTCTGCGTGGCGGGGGGCGTGTACCAGTCCGTCAGGATGACACCGCCAAGCGCATCGGCGGAGGCGAACGGCATGAACGACAGCGTATCGATCGCCCCGCGCCACAGATAGGCGTTGACGCCGCTTTTCGCCAGTTGGTCATTGCCGCCGGTGGCCCCACGGTCTTCCTTCAGCAGCTTGTTCTGCGGCCGGGCGAGGCCGGTGCTGTCATGCGGGCCTGTCGAACACGCGCCAAGCAGCGTGCCAAGCATCAGGACCGGCAGTCCCGTGCGCAGGATGCGGCGGGAGGTCGGGCGAAGGGCGGAAGTTGGCGGACGAAGGGTCATGATGCCTCTATGGACGCCGGGGATGGGCCCCGCATGTGGTATTTCGGCCCCGTGTGTCGCGCATCCCGCCACGATGTGTCCGGACGAACGGCCACGGTCCTGCCTGCTATCGATATGCGTCCTTCATATCCCGCCGCGCCGGTCCCGCCAAGTCACGCGGCGACCTTTCTGTGTCACCATCGTGACGGCGCGGCATGCCCCGCATGGGCACGGGTCATGGCACCGGGGCGCCGATGGTAGTACCTATCGGATCGTAAACGCCCCGGATGCGGGGCA
Source organism: Gluconacetobacter entanii (assembly GCF_013155425.1). Taxonomy (NCBI): domain Bacteria; kingdom Pseudomonadati; phylum Pseudomonadota; class Alphaproteobacteria; order Acetobacterales; family Acetobacteraceae; genus Gluconacetobacter; species Gluconacetobacter entanii. The sequence continues at coordinate 10,416 of NZ_JABJWD010000017.1, forward strand.
TCGGAACATGCGTGTGCCATGCAATGCGTGACATGGGCGCGCCAGGGGAGGGCCTGCGGGCAGGGACAGGCAGGGTGCGGGAGAAAGCAGTGCGACAGACATTCATCATATCGCGGGTCACCCGGTTCATGGCGCGTGTGGCGACATGGGCCGGGGGACGGGCGGGGACGACCCTGACCGGGGCTGTCGCGGCGATTGCGATGATGTTCCCGGCGGTGCGTCCCCCCTGGCCGGTCCTGTTGCCCGGGGCGTCCGCATGGGCCGCCGTGCCCGCGAACGCCGCCGCGACGCGCGCCGCCGACATGGTCGCACGCATGCGGCCGGAGGAGAAACTGTCGGTCCTGCGCGCCGCCCCCGCCCCGCTTGGCGGTGCGTCTGCGGGCGAGGGCGCGGGACTGCTGACATGGCCGGGTGTTGCGCGCCTTGGCCTGCCCGCCCTGCGGATGGGCAGTTTCGCCAGCCCGGACCCCACCGATCCCGCCATGCCGCAACTGCCCTTCCTTGCCCTTGCCGCGGGCTGGGACCCGGTGCTGGCCCATCGTGCGGGCGCGTTGCGGGCGCGGGACGAATGGGCGCGCGGGCGGGCGATGGTGCGGGTGGGGGGCGTGGACCTGCTGCCATCGGGCCGGCTGCTCGCGGGGGAGGACCCGATGCTGGCGGGGACGATGG
>NZ_JABJWD010000125.1:0-247 GCF_013155425.1 Gluconacetobacter entanii
ACTGACAGACGCCCAATGGGCGAAAATGGAACCGCTGTGCCTTGGCAAGAAAACAGATCGCGGGCGCAGCGGGCAGGACAACCGTCTTTTCATCGAGGCAGTCTTATGGATTGCCCGGACCGGCAGCCCATGGCGGGATCTTCCGACGTATTCCGGACATTGGAACTCGGTCTATTCCCGTTACAGCGACTGGATGAAAGCCGGTGTTTTCAAACGGCTTTTTGAAGCGGTTTCTGACGATGCCGAC
>NZ_JABJWD010000126.1:0-9553 GCF_013155425.1 Gluconacetobacter entanii
GAGGCACGCTTTTATGCACAACAGAAATCACATGCATTAGCCGCTTAAATCAGATAAAAAACGTCTCCACAAAACCCGGGGCAATTCAATTGCGACCTTCCGCCGGACGAACCGGACAGCCATTGAAGCTGCATTTGCGCAGGTCCTGCTTCTGGCGCGCGAGACGGGTCTGCTGCGTCTGGGCGTGGTGTCGATCGACGGCACGAAAATCGATGCTGACGCATCGAAATACCGTTCGGTGCGCTACGACCGGATCAGGGCGCTGCGCGAACAGCTGGCTGTGGATATCGCGAAACTGATGGACCAGGCGGAGCATGCGGACGTCACAGACAGAGATCCGCAGGCATTGCCGGAAGAGCTTGCCCGGCGGGAAACGCTGAAAGCGAAGCTGGACGAAGCCTGCGCCCGGCTGGAAGCTGATGCGAAGGCGCAGGCTGAAACGGCGCGACCGGCCTACGAGAAGAAGAAAGCCGCTTATGATGCGAAAACAGGGCGTCGCGGCCGGGCGCCCAAACCGCCCGATGATGAACCACCACCCGACCGACAGATCAGTCTGACCGATCCCGACAGCCGCCTCATGCGGCGTTCGGACGCCCACGAGTTCCGGCAGGCTTACAATGCCCAGGCCGTGGTGTGCGCCGAAGGCAGCCAGTTGATCGTGACAACCGACGTTGTCGCCACATCAGCGGATGCGCCGTCCTTTGCCGACACGGTGCTGTCGATGGAAGACACAATCGGTCTCCCAAAGACAGTGCTCGCCGATACCGGTTACGCCAGCGGGCAGGCGGTCCGGAAACTGCGGGAAAAGGGCATTGATCCGCTGGTCGCCATTGGACGGCCCTGTGCCCGCAGACCTTACGACTTCCGACCCCGGCCCGCAGAAAGGGAGCCACGCCGGATAACCGAACCCTGGCGGCTTGCCATGAAGGACAGGCTGGAAACTACAGAAGCCGGAGATCTTTACAGACGACGAAAACAGACCGTGGAGCCGGTCTTTGGAATTATCAAAAGCATCATGGGCTTCAGAAAATTCAGCCTGCGTGGCCTTGCAAAAGTCACGACCGAATGGACACTCGTTGCTCTCGCATACAACTGTAAAAGAATGGCGCGGCTTCAGGCAGCATAAGCCAGGTCAGCCTTGGCGTTATCAGCCGCAAAATGCCCAACCCGACAGGCTGCTAGAAGGAAAATATATTGATTTTCCGCGATCATCGCCATGATGGTTAACGAATATCAACAAAACCCCTGTAATTTCCGTCCGCAACACCGCCACAAAAAATAAATACAAATATAAATAATAAAATTATTCATGAAAAAGAATCTGCATTTCGTGCCCCCTTGACGAGGCAAGCATCTCTTCCAATCTTGCTTTCGCCGGACGCCATCGGGTCCGGCATAGGCTCTGTGAGCCAGACAACTGGAGTCCATGTTGCTTTAATCGGAGGATGTGGATGTCGACACTGAAAGGACTTTATTCCCGCTATCGCCGCTCCCTGCGCACAGCCGCCCGGAGATGGCGCAACCGACTGGAGGGAGGCGTATCATGGTAACGCGCCCCCTTTTTGGAGACGATCCGCTCGCTCCGCGTGTCTTCTCCGTGCTCTGCCGCCTCGGTCATGACGGACGTGGCGTGACGCTAACGTCTCTGGTGGCCCATACCGGTATACCGGGGATCAGACTTCGCTCCACGCTGGAACGCCTGGTCCAGGCGGGCGCGGTCGCCCCTGCCGGGTGTGATCCCCTGGCGTCTGATCTCGCGTTCCGTCTCCCCCTACGGGCAAGAGCCGCACCGCCAGTTTCGATCGCCGCGTAAGGCACCGACCGCGCCGGGTAGATCAGAACGCCTTCTCCGAGCGGAAATGCCATCTTCCCTGGAACGACCGCAGGAATGAGAGGGTGGAGCGGGGCCTTCCAGCGGAGGTCCCGCGTTTCTGAAGATGACGTCAAAAGCAGCGAGAACAGGGAGATGTCGAGTTTTATCCATTTTCTCAACCTGAAGGCGCTTCAGCACTATTGGAATAACCATCCCCCCGTGCCCCGTTCACTCGGGACAATGCGGCCAGTTTGGTCGCATTCCGCGGGAGAGACGGAGCGAGCGGAACGGACGGCCAAGCAACCTCGGCGCCTTCGGCAGAGGGAGAGACCACACGTCGCTGTCGGTCTCGTCCTCATGCTGCTGGTCGGAATGGCCTCGCCGGCATCGGCTCATGCGCCGCATGATGTGCTGTCGTGCGAGACAGAAAAGCAGCCGGTGAACATTCCATCCATGCCACTGGCCCGCGCCATTGAGATATTAGGCCGCCAGTCAGGGTGCCCGATCCTTGTCGACCCGATCCTTATAGACGGTCGGACCTCCGCAGCCGTCAAGGGCGCCTATACGCCTCAGGCCGCTCTCCTGCATCTGTTCGGGTCCGTGCATGTCGACGTCACCGCCACTGTTTCGGGCTTGAGCGTCAGCCCTCTGGATGCGACGGCTCTGACATCGGGCGACACGCGCGCCAGCCTGAGGACTGCATCATGACTCTTCACACGGACAGGCCGAACAGAATTATGTCGCTTCCGACCGTTCGGATCGGTACAGAGCTGGCGGTCCTGCTGGCCGACTATCTCGGCGACCAGGAAAAAAACCAGGGATATGACGGCCTCATGCGTCGGGCGGCCGACCACCGGATTTACGATCGGGTTTCTCGCTGGAGAACCGCGTCAGACCCGGAAGCGACGACCGTCGCCGTGGTCCGAAAACTCCTGCCTGTCGCCGACCGCACGCACATGGCCAAGGCCTTGGGCTGGTCGTTGGGAGACCTCGAAAACCAGCTGACATCGGCCTTGCCAAAGGCCGTGCGAGACCATGCCAGAACATTGTCCTGTCGTCTGCCACGCTGGCACCGGCTCTGACCCGGATGTGCGCCGGAAGGGCCACGAGCCCTTCCGGAGACTGATTCAATCCGCATGGGGGTTCGCATCCACATCCGAGGGATCAAGCGGTTCGACCAGTCCTTCCTTGTCCGGATCAATTGGTGGCTCCTCTTCGTCCGGCGCCGGACGCGGGCGCTGTTCCTTCTCCCGAGAAGGAAGCGGAGGCGGTTCGAACGGGCGGTGAGCGCCCATGATCCGTAACGTGTCCTGCATGGGGACATTCTCCATCGCTAAAAGAAAAACGAGACCCAGGACGTGGGAACTATAACTCAATTAATAGATGGGAAAACGGCTATGGAAGACCTCTCCATGAAACGTTCCTGGCAGAGCAGGGACTGGTCCCGCTTCATCAAGCTGTTCAGGGGCCTGACATTCTACGAGCGTTTTGAACAGGCGATCATTCTGACCCTGATTGCGCTCATCATGCTGGTCACCGCCATCGCGACGATTCATCTGATCGGCGCGGTATGGCATCTGGTCGTCGATGTCGGAATCGATCCGATCAACCAGACGATCTTCCAGGCGATTTTTGGCGCGATCTTTACTGTTATCATCGCTCTTGAGTTCAAACACTCCCTGCTGGTCGTTCTTGCCCAGCATGAGAACGTCATCCGGGTGCGGACCATCGTCCTGATCGCCCTCCTGGCGATTGCCCGCAAATTCATCCTGCTGGATCTGCATGATGTGACTGCCATGGAACTGTTCGCTCTCTCGGCGGCTGTTCTGGCGCTGGGCGTCGTCTATTGGCTGGTCCGCGAGCAGGATGCGCGTGTCGCGCGCGATGCCAAGGAACAGGCGCATCTCGAAGATAATCCTGCGGCCGGCTGTGAGCCTGAACGGTCTTCATCCTGAAGAATCGAGGTAAAGGCGGTCTATAACGCCGCCTTTACTCAATCCCCACTACGTCCCGTGCGATGAGGACGTCTTCTTCGCCGTCTCTGACCCTGACGGTGCCAGATGATCTGTGTCGATGGGCCGGAACGGCGGAATGGGTTGTCCGGGATAATAGACCGGCCCCTTGTAGTTCTGATCCAACTGGCTTGCGTTTAAGCTGTCGACCAGCATATCACCTGTGCCGTCTTCGTAATGAGTGCGAGCCCCGGTTTTGGGGATTGTGGACGTTCCCTCAGTCGCCCTCGCATCGAACGATGTTGCAGCCGTCCGGACAATATCACCAGCATGTGCGACCGACTGGCTCAGTAGAGACAAGCCCAGAGCAGCGCACGACAGAGATATTTTCATCCTCTTCATGCTCATGACCTTTCGAGATTCTTCCCCGGTCGGATGAATGGCCGGGGAAGAGTTTTCGTCACGCCATCAGGCTGCCTCTTTCCGCGCCTCGATCTGGGGCACGGCTTCCTCCGCACGTGTTGTAGAGGAGGTAATCGCGATACGACGCGGCTTCATCGCTTCGGGTATCTCACGTTTCAGGGTAATGGACAGAAGTCCGTTCTCGAAGTGCGCATCGGTGACTTTCATATGCTCGGCCAGATCGAAGCGGCGTTCGAATTCTCTGCCCGCAATACCCCGATGGAGATATTCGGCGGCGCTTTGCGGCTCTTGCGCCTTTCGTCCTGTCACGACAAGAGTATTACGCTCCTGTGTGATCGTAAGATCATTCTCGGCAAGTCCGGCAACCGCCATGTCGATCCGGTAATCATCCTCACCGGTCTTGACGATATCGTAAGGCGGCCAGTTATCGACCGTCGGAATCCGGCTGGCGAGATCAAGGGCATTGAGCATTCTGTCAAAACCCACGCTCGAACGGAACAGGGGAGCAAAATCAACGGTGGCTCTCATAGCCATATCCTCCTTTGAGCAACATGGACACAAGATCAAAACTGATAGTTCTGTCTGCCGACCCCTTCGGCGGCCGGCAAATTCAATCTGGGAACTCCGTGCATGGTGTCAAGAGGCATCAAAAATGCAGAAAGGCTGGTTTGGGCTTCCTCTATCGTTCGCGTTTTCATTGCCTGCGCGTCTTCGCGAGTGAGACGGACCCATGCCCGTTTCACGAGCATCGTGCTATAAAGCATCGTCGCGTGTTCAGAGTGGACCAGGAGAATGCCTGATAGCGTCAGATGGAAGTTGCGGGCCGCGGCTTTCGCCGCGACCATGCTGAGTGCCGCTCCGGCGGAGGCCAGGCCGTGGATTTATGCTGGACCTCCAGTTGTCGTTCCACCACCAGTCGTGGTCGCGCCGCCACCTCCGCCTGTCGTGATTGCACCGCCTCCCCTCACGATCATTCGCCCCCCACCACCGGTGCCACCCTACGAAATGGTGCCATTGCCACGCCGAGGCTATGTCTGGGAGCCGGGCCGCTGGTTCTGGACTCCGCGCGGCTACATCTGGCGGAGAGGCTGGTGGCGGCGCTGGTGAACTCTGCCGTCTATGATGCCGCGAAGACCCGTTGAACTCTTGCATGCTTTCCGTGATAAAGAGCCTCGCGTAACGGAGGGGAACCTCTACCAACGCGAGCGACCACATCGCGTGCAAGTTGGGCCACGCCCAGCACGGCGCTCGGCTCACCTGGTCTCCAGGCGGCGTTTTGGGGCAGAAAAACCAAGGGGCTTACCTGCCCCGTCACGATCCGGCCCGATGGTAAAAGCAGGTGTAGCAACGCCGTGAATTACGCGGCGCTCAACTGACGATTCCGTGCTTCTGACGCCTCACCTCATTCACAAAACCCTCAGAATAATTAATAGTTATTCATCATATCACCGAATGTTCTGCTTTTGTCGTCCGCCGGATTACGCCCGGATACGCCAGAGTACGCACACGCCGACAATTGCCGACACCAGTACTATTGTCCCACCTCAAAAGTACAATGTGCTCGCCTTGAAGTATTCGTTTTTTATGCCCCATGATCTGGTTCTCTCCAGACGGAAAAGGCAGGACGATGACGGACAAGGATCGCACGGCGACGACTGGGCCGATCGCGCCGGCCAATGATAATAACCCGTCGGGAACCGCATCCGATCCGGCGATGAAAGCGCGGATGGACGAACTGGTGTTCATCCTCGCCAGGATGCTTGGACGCCAGATCGCCCGCGAGGAATTCCAACGGCGGCTGGGTCAGATTGACACAGCCAACGACAACGATCCGTCAGACCGAAGTGCAGCAAGTCGGAAGGAACCAGATGAGTGACGCCTGTCCCATCCAGGGCACCCCTTCAGGCAGGCCGGGATCACCTGTTTTGCGCTTCCCATATTCGTACAAATGTATTACAATTGTCCTGCAATCAGGAGGAAGCCATGTCCGCCGTGACGTTCCGTGTCGATGACACCCTCAAGGCCGCCGCTGTCGCGAAGCTATCGGCGCAAGGCATGTCCCTGTCCGACGTGCTGCGCGATACCCTGGCCTATATCGCCGAGACCGGCCAGCCGCCGGTCAAGCGCCGCCTTGTGACCGACGAGGATGCAAGGCTGATCGAGATCGTCCGCGAACGCCTCGCCGATCCCGCGCCGCGTCATCGCATGACGCTGGCGGACTTGAAGGCCCGCCATCCGGATGACTGAATACGCGATCGAGTTCGACGATCGCGCTCTCCGCGAGTGGGATGGGTTGGACGGGAGCGTTCGCAAGAAATTCGAGAAGAAACTCGAAAAACTGGTCCTAAATCCGTATTCTCCTGGCAACGAACTACACGGCGATCTCGCGGGATTCTACAAGATCAAACTGCGCCAGGACGGCTACCGCCTCGTCTATCAGGTCGTGGAACAGCGGATCGTCATCTTCGTCATCGCGGTAGGACGCCGTGAGGACAACGAAATCTACACGACGGCAACCGGGCGCATCCCGGAGACGCCAGCCGACCGGATAAAACAGCCCAGCGGCAAAAGTCGCAAAAGGTAAAGCTTACGAAAAACCACCTGTGGGGAAAAGCCGCCATGACCCGTGTCGCACTCTATGCTCGCTATTCCTCGGACAACCAGCGGGCGGCTTCTATCGAGGACCAGTTCCGCCTCTGTGAAGAGCGCGCCGCGCGCGAGGGCTGGCAGGTGGTCGATTACTATCGCGACGCGGCCATCTCCGGGGCCAGCATGATCCTGCGTCCCGGCATCCAGACCCTGCTCCGCGACGCCCAGGCCGGGCAGTTCGACATCGTGCTCGCTGAAGCCCTCGATCGCGTGTCCCGCGACCAGGCCGACGTCGCCACCCTGTTCAAGCGCCTACAATTCGCCGGCGTCACTATTGTCACCCTGGCGGAGGGCGAAATCAGTGAGCTTCACGTCGGCCTCAAGGGCACGATGAACGCCCTGTTCCTCAAAGACTTGGCCCTGAAGACCCATCGCGGCCTGCGCGGCCGGGTCGAGGCGGGTAAATCCGGCGGCGGCCTGTGCTACGGCTATCGCGTCGTGCATCAGATGGACGTGCGAGGCGAACTGATCCGGGGCGACCGCGAGATTGACGACGCACAGGCGGAAATCGTCCGCCGCATCTTCCGTGAGTTCGCGTCCGGACGCAGCGCGCTTGCCATCGCCGGCCGCCTGAACGACGAAGGTATCCTCAGCCCCACGGGCGGCAAATGGAACAATACCACCCTACGGGGCAACGCCCTGCGTGGCACCGGCATTCTGAACAACGAGCTTTATATCGGCCGGCTGGTGTGGAACCGGTTGCGCTACCTGAAAGACCCGCAGACCGGCAAGCGCGTGTCCCGACTCAATCCGCAATCGGAGTGGATCGTCACCGAGGTGCCGGACCTACGGATCATGGATGATGATCTCTGGCAGGCCGTCCGTGCCCGGCAGGCGCTGATCGCTGAGAAGAGCGTGAACATCAGTGCCGGCATCCGGGCGTCGATCAACAAGCTCAATGGCCAGCGCCGTCCAAAATCGCTCCTGTCGGGGTTGGTGTTCTGTGGGGTATGCGGCGGTCCCTGCTCGATCCGGGGCGGCGACCGATTCGCCTGCTCCACCCACATGGACAACCGCTCCTGCACCAACAGGACCACGATCCGTCGCCCGGAACTGGAAGACCGCGTGCTGTCGGGTCTCAAGGACCGGCTGATGACGCCGGAAGCCGCCGCCGAGGCGATGCGCGCTTATGTGGAAGAAACCAATCGCGCCAACCACGAACGCCGCGCCAGCACGGCCGGCTGGCAGACGGAACTGACCAGGCTGCGCAAGGGGCTGAAACAGATGCTCCAGGTGATCGAGGATGGCGGCTATACGCGCGGCATGGTCGAGCGCATGCGCGAAATGGAGGCCCGTGAGGATGAACTGGTCGCTATGCTTGCCGCCCAGCCGCAGGACGTGCCCGATATCCATCCCAACGTCGCCGGGATCTTCAAAAACAAGGTCGAACGGCTGGCGGAAACCCTGAACCATCCCGAGGACCGTCAGGATGCCTCCGAGGCCATCCGCGCGCTGATCGAGAAGATCGTGCTCCATCCCGGCAAGGGCCGGGGCGAGATGCACGCCACGCTCCATGGCGAACTCGGAAACCTGCTGGATTTCGCCGCCTCACGCGGTCAGGGGACCAAAAACACGAACACTCCCGGAGCCAGGGCTCCGGGAGTGTCGGTATCGGGTATTGCGGGGACCCACAACCGAAGAAAACTGCGCTCTGCCAGTAATGAGCAGGCTACATTGGTTGCGGGGGCAGGATTGCTTCTCAGCTTGCGGCAACCGCAAGTTGAGAGCAAAGCGGGATTAATAGGCTGTTTTAATGAACTTTTTTCGGCACACGCATGACCTCTTACTGAATAAATGCCCCCTACCCTCATAAAGCGTAAAGCTTATGCATCCAGAGCTATGTCCGCTTCCGCCTCATCTCGGGCGTTCGATGACTAATCGTACGGTTCGTAAAGCAGACATATACCATTTCTTCGTATCACTTGATCCGCTGGTGCTATTTAACTTGATGAGTAGCACACCTCTGCCCCGGACAGGATTTTGTCCGGGACAGAAAGCAGCGTTTGCCTATCTTCAGGCAACGCGGATCAGCTTACGGTTGATGAACTCCTCAATACCGAGGAAGGACAGTTCGCGGCCAAAGCCCGAATTCTTGATCCCGCCAAAGGGCAGTTCAGGTGCTGCGGCCGTGGCCGTGTTGATGAACATCATGCCGGTTTCGACCGCTTCGGCCACCCGTTCCGCCCGGCCAAGGTCACGCGAGAACACGGAACCGCCAAGGCCATAGGGTGAGTCGTTGGCCAGTTCGATGGCCTCATGCTCGCTTGCTACCTTGTGCACGACGGCAACAGGGCCGAAAATCTCCTGATAGAAGACCGGATTGTCCTTTGACACGTTGGTCAGGATAGTCGGCTCCATGAAGAAGCCCTTGCGCTCCATCCGCTTGCCCCCGGCCACCAGCGTCGCCCCTGCCTTGACCGCTTCGTCGGTCTGCGCCAGTGCGGTGTCCAGCGCCTTCTTGCTGCTCATCGGGCCATGCGTGGTGCCCTCAGTCAGCGGGTCGCCGATGCGGAACTGCGTGATCGCTTTCTTCAGCCCCGCGAGGAAGGCGTCGTAGACCTTTTCATGCACGATCATCCGCTTGGCCGCCGTGCAGACCTGCCCGTTATTGGCGAACCGGCCCCATGTCGCCCATTTGACCGCCAGTTCAAGGTCCGCATCATCCAGCACGATGAAGGCATCGCTGCCGCCGAGTTCCATTGTGTCTTTCTTCAGC
>NZ_JABJWD010000127.1:0-229 GCF_013155425.1 Gluconacetobacter entanii
GACAGATCATTCGCAGCGATGATTTATCTCACCGCCGCAATCATCAATTCGCGTTAATTCCCAACAGGCCCCAAAAAGCTTCGAAAGACGGCACCCAAAAACTTTAGGGGCTGGCATAGGTAAGGATTGTTTGGAACGATTCACGCAGGCAGTTTAGCCCATTGAGTGAGGATTTTCAGGAGTTTTGCAGGCGAGCGGATGTTGAAGCGCCACTCGCACTCGGCCAGGA
>NZ_JABJWD010000128.1:0-10785 GCF_013155425.1 Gluconacetobacter entanii
CCCATGTCTCGTCCGTAAAGGTGCCTGTTCTGTCTCCTTCTTCCATCCCTACAATATGGGAAGAAATTCAAGATCTAACAGGCCCTAGTACAATTATGACCGTTTTTGTCGTATCTTGCTGATAGCTTACTCCAGATCAATGATTTTTATTTTTTATAGGAATATGTATATTACTCACCAAATGGCTGCCTGCATATATGTATTCGTCGTGCATTATGATTTATATGAATTGCGACCCAGAATACGAAATTTTTATTTCATGTGGTTATTCATATTTATGAATATTATATCTCTATACATTGAAAAAATCACAATACGATTATTAAACAATAACAAATAATTTTAAAGCAATACCTGATTACACCCTAAAGTTTTGATATGCTGATCTTTGCGGATGGCCGGGCCGATAGGCATGTTGATACAACCCGGCATGTTAGGGAAAGCCATTGTCGATGAATATACCGGCAGCGACATGGAAGCACACGAAAGGCTGACCGACAAGGAGTGTCAAACCCTGACAAAATAAGACGCTATTCAGCGTTGATCCTGAACGGGTACGGCGTGAAGGCGAGGAAGCGCAAGATACTATCGACCGCCAGATGGATTATACATATTATACAAGTCAAAAATTCCATCTCGATATTACAAAATCAGCACAAAAGAGTGGCACGAAGTTGCCGGTCAAGAAAGCGCTCGGTATTATACTGCTTGAAGTTGTCAACCGAGGTGAACCGCAAACTCCCGGTAATCCTGAGCCACTGGCAGAATGCGCCCATCTGGCGGCAGAAACTGGATATGGAACCTGTTGCGAAGCGTATGGTCGAAGCACTGTCGCGGGCCTGGAAACGTGTGCAGATGCGTGCAGCGGAAATCTTCCGCTCTATGGGAGAAGGTTTTCTCTCCGGGATTATTTCTGAACTGACGACAGTGGTTACCAACATATTCCAGGGCACCTGAAAGAGCATCATGCGGCTGTTGAGAACTCTCTGGTCGTCTCTTATCAAAAGTGCACAGGTTCTGGCCGCGCCTGCTGCAAACATGACTGCCGAGCAGAAGGCGGATGCCGTTCTGCGCATTGTATCACTTGCCGTAGGCGGCGCGCTTCGGACCCTTATATGCTAGAGATCGCAACGAGAGACATGTCAGACAGGCGAGGCTATTTGTCCCGATTGCGACAGTTATGCGAAGCATCATGATGATCAATGCATAACCCGGCTATAGAAAATAACGGTTACTGTACACCCTACCCGATTAAAACGATTTTTCACAACCTGATCGACAGGTAAACAATGCATGATCACAATCATGCGTGGGTCCAGATTTTAGCAATTGAAATCAGAGGAATATCAATTTTACAATCCCTGATAACCATTTCAGCGGAGACCAGATGTCGCTTCTCAGTCATATTCTTGAAGATCTGAGTATCAGCCAGCCAGATGGTCGTCCCTTATATGCATTGCCCCTGACCCCGGCCCGTCAGGTCGAACTGACCAGAATCCTGCGCCAGCACCTCATACGCTACCCCACCCAGTCCCGTACCGCAGCCCTTTTTGTTTTATGGGCATCAGATCACATACGCAGTCATTTCAAGGGCGGCACGTTGAAATGGGAGTTCGTGTTCGAAGGCCTTGGCCTGTCCGAGACACAGGACCTCGGCCGGGAAATGGTGGAAAAAGGCCTGAGGTGGTGGGGCCGTGAGGTACGCAGATCCGAAGGCCAGACACGTCTGTACCTTTATTCCCTGATGGCGGAAGGTGGCCTGCCGCAGTCTCTCCTGGTGGAGGATGGTCTTTACGGGCGCGTCGTCAAGGGACTACTGGCGGAAATGGAAAGTCATGGCCCCACCATTTCCGATGGTGTGGGCATGACGATTGCCGCGCGCTATGCCGCCTACCTGCCCAAGACATTTCAGGCATCGGAAGATATTTACCGCCTGTTAAAGGATCTGGGCACCGCGATCATCGCCCTCCGCGCCCGGGTACCTGAAAATATTCCAGCAGAACAGATCGATGCCTGGCTGGACCAACATGACGCCAACTGGGCCAATGATCTCCCGCTCAGATTATCCCCCGCCATTGCCGACAGCCTGATCCGCCCTGCCCTGCGTACGCTCAGAAACGCGCAATCGCCCATCGCCCCCGTTGCGCGGCGTATGCTCATTCATGACGCGAACACCCGCCAATGGCACCCGTTTGTCCGCCTGAGTGACGAGGGCATCATGGCGGCAGAATTCCTGCCTGCCACCGCAGCAGACCTGCGCATGCGTTTCCTTGCGGGCGGCAGCGCCACGGCAGAGGCCATTGTCTATAACGCAACCCCCATACCCGAAGGCTGGGAGCTACGCTGCCTGAACCGCGCGCCCCTCACCCTTGCGTTTGATCTGGACATGCCCTTCACCCTGTCTGGTTTTGCCGATGGACGGCTGGTGGGGGAAGTGGAAGTCGTATCCGCCCTGCCCCTGCCCGATGAAAACCCCAGCCTGTGGCACCGCGCGCCTGCCACGCTGATGGACCGGCAGACCACAGCCCTGATCCCCCTTGATGACAGGGCGACAACCCGCGCTCCTACCGTGTGGCTGCTGACTGATGCGAAAAGCCAGCCGGTAGCGGGACAGGGCGTGACACTCGGCGCAGCCGAACCGGCGCCGCATGGCCGGTTGTGGCCCCTGTCGGGCAAGGGCGATGTCACCTTGGGCCGCTACCGCTGGCGCATCACCACCGGCGCGCCGGAAGACCTGCCCGAGACACGCCTGCTCGCTCAGGGCCGTCTCCTCCCCCGGTGGCGCATTGCAGGCAGCAGGGAACAGATATTCTGGGGCACGCCCACCCTGTACGGGCAGAACGGCACCCAGGCCTTCCGCAGCCTTTCAGCCCATGACATCAACCATCGCCCGGCCCGCACCCTCATGGCGCATATCGCCCAATGGGTTGAAAACGGCATGGAACTGGCCCGGCTGCGCTATGTGGCCCTGCCAGCCGGTGTTACGCTCTCGCTTCATGAAGATGACGGGACGGTCAAGTTCCATGCCAATGGCCTTGCAGGCGGGTTATCGCTCAGGCTTACCGCAGGTGGATGCGAGGCGCATGGCCAGACACAGCCAGGACGCACGCTGGACCTCGCGCTTTGCGCCACTGGGCGGCCACCGGGCATGCTTACCCTGCACCTCAGCGCGCCAGCCACAGGCCAGATGCTTGAACTCATGGCACCCTGGCCCACCCGCAGCGGTATTATCCTGGCACCCGACAATACGCGGCTTGATCATGATACGCCCATCGCGGTCGAAGCCCTGCGCGGCTGGATGGCCATTGCACCGCCAGCAGGCCGGTGCAAGATACAGCTACGCACGGCGCACCAGTGTATCGACCTGCGGATGGAGGGAGAAACGCCGCTGGCCGTCTACATTCCCCTTATCCGGTCCATGCTCGCATATGGCGGCCCTGACTCCGATGTGCGCCTGAGCCTTGTCACCGATGGAATGGAAAGCCGCAGACTGGAAATCCGGCGCTACTACCGCCAGTCCCGCATTCAGGCCGACGGCACGCTCTATCTGGGCATACCGCGCAATGAGCAAGTAACGGACGGCAATGCCTTTGCACAGCTTGCCACAAAAGGCGCGGTCGATCTGCACGCAACCAATATCAACCGGCCCGGTCAGGCGGAGCGCCATCAACTGACCGCGCAGGGTGCCATTGACCTTGCCGCCCTGCTGCCCCCGGAGGCAAACGGCCTGTGGCTGGTGCAGGCCACACTGGATGGGCAGGTGCAGCGGGCGGCGATCTGGTCCCCAAAGCCCGCGCCTGTTCCTCCGACGACGCGCGACCAGCGCATAGAGACGTATAGTACGTGGTGGGAAAAGCTTAGCGCATCGGACAGCTTGGAAAACCGCGCCGTGTGGAGAGAGCAGTGGTCGGTCATACAGGCCGCGATGGAAGGCGGGGATGCGGGGATGCTCGATCAGGTACAGGCCCTCGCCGCCGTGCCCCAGGCCCTGATCCGGCTGGTGCTGGAGGTGCCCACCGGGCAACTGCTCCATGCGCTCTCGCTTGATACGGCCGCCCCTATCTTCTGGCCAGTCCTGCCGGTGCAGGCCTTTATCGAGGCCGTGGGCACGCACTATGCCAGCCTCGTCCGGCATTATGGCAGGGTCTGTGACAGCGAGGCAGAAACCGCCAGGACTGCACTGGACGCCGTGGCCCGGCGAATTGACGAGATTCTGATCCTGCATCCCGAACTGGCCAGCCATTTTGCAGCCGCACTGGTGCAGGCTGGCCTGATTGCTGGCCTGCCCCCTTCCCTGCTGCACAAAATCATGGTTGCCCCGCGGGAGGACACACTCGTCACGCTGGCCCAGCAGGTCGCCCGTCGCCTTGAATGGGTGCCCGATGGCATACCGCGCATCGAGCCCGACATGCGCCCGGCGGGTTTTTCGGGTTTCAACACCCACATCCAGAAAATTATCAACGCCCCGATGGTCGCGGCCGAAATGGCGGCACAACCACAACCGCCACATATTGCGCGCAAACGATTGCTCACACTTGCCAATCTGCGCCTGATCGACCCCGGTTATTTTGACGAAGCGCTGCCCGTCGCGCTGGCAATCGTGCTTGATAAGGCTAATTCATGACCCGCTCCATGCTGTTCCAGACCCTTGCGCACCTCAATGCCCGCTCGGGTTCCGCCGCCGTTGCGCAGAGCCGCATTGCCAGCACGGCGCTCAATGCCGCCATGCTGCGGCGCCTGTCGGTCGGGCCAGGGCAGGAGGGCGCGTTACTGAGCAGCCCGATCTTTGAATCCGCCCCCATATGGCAATCCGTCCCTGAAACGCTGGATGACCTGTCAGGCTCATTTTTTGATCCCCGCCTTGTCACGGCGCTGGATACGGCAACCAAGGAACGCATGCCGCGCAGTCGGCATCCCTACACCCACCAGCTTGCCGCCTGGAAGGCCGCAAAGGAAGGGCTGTCGTGCCTGGTCACGTCGGGCACGGGATCGGGCAAGACCGAATGTTTCATGTTGCCCATGCTGGATGATCTTCTGAATGATCCGGCACAGGGTAAACTTGATGGTGTCCGCGCCATTGTGGTCTATCCCCTCAATGCGCTGATTGAATCCCAGCGCGAACGCCTCAGCGCGTGGACGGAACAGCTCAGTGACCGTATCACGTTCGCGCTGTACAACCGGGATACGCCTGAGACCGCCAGGCAGCAAAAGCGCATCCTGTCCGCAGCGGAAATCGGCGACCGCAAGACCCTGCGCGCCCGCCCGCCTTCCATTCTCATCACCAATGTCACCATGCTGGAATACCTGCTGTTAAGGCATGCCGACCAGCCGGTTCTCGCCAGGTCGCAGGGCCTTCTGCGCTGGATCGTGCTCGACGAGGCCCATAGCTATATTGGCGCGCAGGCGGCGGAAATGGCACTGCTCCTGCGCCGCGTCCGCAATGCCTTTGGTGTTGCCCCCGAACAGGTCCGGGTCATGGCGACATCGGCTACGATCAGTGATGGCGGCAAGGCGGAAACACACAGCAGGCTGGAGGATTTCATTGCCTCGCTTGCCGGAACGGATAAAGAGTATGTCGGTGTCATTCACGGCGCGGAATCACAGCCTGCCCTGCCTGACATGGGACAGGACAGGCCGCTGGATCCGGCAGGACTGGAGGCGTGCGATGGTGCGACGCTGTGGGCGGAACTGGCGCCCCATCCCCGTATTCGCAACCTGCGCCATAAAATGCGCTCCGGCGGGATCAACCTGCCCGCCGTCAGCGAACTCCTGTATGGCGAACGTACGCAGCAGGAAAAAGCCCAGTCCATCCTCGACATCGCCGCCCAGACAAAAGACCCGCGCACGGGCGAGCCGTTGCTGCCCTGGCGCGCCCATATCTTTCACCGCGCGCTCGGTGGGCTGTGGGTATGCATCAACCCCGCCTGCAGCCACCGCGATGCTGAACTGACGGCACCGGAGGCGGGATGGGGTTTTGGCGCGGTCTGGCTGGAACAGCGCGAACGCTGTCAGTGCGGGTCCCCGGTTTTTGAACTGCAGGCCTGTTCGGATTGCGGCACGCCCTTTCTGGTCGCGCGCAAGGAGGTTGGCATGCACACCCGCCTCCTGTCATGCCAGACGGGAGCACGCGACGAATTTCTGGTGGATATGGAACCTGACCCCGACACGGAGGCCACGGAGCCGCTCAACCTGTCGGTCTGGCTGCGTCCGGCCACCGGCACGGCATCGGATCGCCTTGTCTGCCTCGAGACCGGCACGATCTATGATAATACCCCACCGCAGGACACCCGCACAGTAGCCCTCAACCTGATATCAGAGGAAAGGGAGCGCGGCTGCTGCGCCGGGGCGGAACGGGCCATGCTGCGCTCCCAGCATTTCGGGCCTTCCTTCTTCATGGGCGCCATTTTGCCCGACATGGCGGAGCGGCTGGTGCCCCCCCTGCGCGAAACCAGCAGCCTGCCCATGGAGGGCCGCAGGGCCATTACCTTCTCCGACAGCAGGCAGGGCGTGGCCCGCCTTGCCGCCAAGCTGCAGCAGGATGCCGAACGGAGCCTGACACGCGCGTGCATCTATCATAGCGTGCAACGCGATGATGGGATGGATCCTGCCGAACGGAAAAAACAGGAGCAGTTCCTGCAGAAAATGAAGGCGATGGACCCTGTCGGCTTTGCAGACCAAATTGCCAAAACAGAGCAAGAACTGAGTCAACAGGCAAAAGCCATTCCATGGAAAACGCTTGTCAGTACCCTCGCCCAGCAGGATGAACTCAGGCAGTTTGCAACACAGGTCTGGGCGGAGCGCGACTGGGGTGGCCGGGACTTGGCCGAAGACCCGGCACTTCTGGCGCAGATGTTTCTCTACCGCGAACTGTTTCGTCGTCCGCGCGTGCAAAACAATGTCGAGACCATGGGGCTGGCCCGGCTCGTCTTTCCCGCAATGGAAGCAAGGGTGCGCCTCGGCGTGCCGCATGCCGTAAAGCAGGCAGGCATTGAGGATACCACGGTCTGGGCCGGTCTGGCACAGACCGCGGTGGATTTTGTATTTCGAGAACAACTGGCCGTTTATCTGCCCAATGAACAGATGATACGCTGGATCCTGCCCCGCCGGTCTGGTACGCGCAAGATTTACAACCGCGACAACGCGCCCGCCGATGCGGCGGAAAGTCATGAGAAATTCTGGGTCAGCCCCCGCCCCCATCAGGGCAGGGCTTCACGGTTCCAGAAACTGCTCTACCGCGTCATTAAAGGCGACCCAAGCCACCCGGCCGACCAGGAACGAGCCAGGGACGTGCTTGATGCCCTATGGTCGCTGATCATCACGACTGCCGCACGGGATTCCGGGCGGGGTGGTTATCAGCTCGATTACGAAAAAGCCGCCCTTGCACGGGTGGATCAGGGCTGGCTGTGTCCGGTGACGCGCCGCATCTTTGGCTATACCACGGGTGAGGCCTCGCCCTATGACCCCGACGATACGCGACCGGTTGAAGTAATCGATTTTCCACGCCTGCCGTGCAGCAATCCCGGCGGCCTGGACCAGCAGCAACGCGCCCAGATTACGCAATGGTGCGCCCAGTCCCCCGATGTCGAAGCCCTGCGCAGGCGGGGATTGTGGACCAACCTGCATGACAAGGCGGCCACCTATCCGCCCTTCTTCCGCTCACAGGAACATTCTGCCCAGATCGACCGCGCGATATTGCAGCGTTACGAAGATCTGTTCAGGAATGGCGAGATCAATTTCCTGAACTGCTCGACCACGATGGAAATGGGCGTTGATATTCCCAACGTGACATTGGTGGGGAATTCCAACGTGCCTCCCGCCATTGCCAATTACCGCCAGCGTATTGGCCGCGCGGGGCGTCGGGGAGAGCCATGGGCGTTTGGGGTGACCTTCTGTCGCGACCTGCCGCTTGACCATGTCGTCTTTCGCGATCCGCAGAAATTCCTCAACGCGGTGGTGGCGGCCCCGGCCGTCAGGCTCCACAGCCGCACCATTGTGATCCGTCATGTGCATGCCGCCTTGCTGGGGCGTTTTCTGCGCCAGAATTCCGGCGTCAACATCAATGAAAAGATCGGCACCTTTTTTGGTGAGCGTCCTATCAAGGACGCGGAAAAAGCCCCTGTTTCCAATCAGGCGCAGGATTTCATCCTGGCCTTGCGCGATCCTGCCTTCATGCGCGCGCAGGAAGACGCCCTGCGTCAGCTCACACGGGGCACGATCCTGGCGGACGAGAATGCGACAACCCTGTGCCTGCAGACTGCGGAAAAAATCGATGCCATTTTCCGGCACTGGCGCAATGAATATCAACAGCTTGTAAAACGCGCGCAAGACGCCACTGAGCAAGATGTCCGCTTGGCGATTGAACGGCGGGCCGAGCGCATGCATAAGGAATATCTGTTTTCCGAACTGGCGCGGCGCGGCTTTACGCCTGCCTATGGCTTTCCCGTTGATGTTGTCGGTTTCAGCTTTCTTTCGCAGCGTTCGCAAAAACGCAATGCAGATGACGGCAATGCCGCGCAACGCACGCTTGATGTCGCCATTCGGGAATATGCGCCGGGTGCGGAAATCGTCATTGATGGCATGGTCCATAAAAGCGAGGGGCTGCAACCGGCCTGGTCGGCTACGGCCGATGCCAGTGGCCTTGAAGACATGCGGGTTTTCTGGGAATGCCGGAACTGCCATCAGTTTGGCACTGCACGCGTCTTTCAGGACATTCCTGAAAAATGCCCGCAATGCGACACGCCTTCCGCCCGCTTCCAGTCCTATACGACGCTGCGGCCTGCGGGTTTTCTGGGACGCAAGGCGCCCCATACCGGTTATGAAAGCCTGGGCTATATTCCCTATGAAATGTCCCGGCTTTCCGCTGATGCCCCGTGGCAGGCCCTCCCCAACCCCGAAGGGGGACGTCTGCGCGGCGATAGCACGGGCAACCTCTTTACCCAGAGTTCGGGCCAGCACGGCAAAGGCTATGCGCTCTGCCTGTGCTGCGGCCGGGCGGACGCCGAAACCGAGGAACTCCCCCATAATGGCGGGGCACGCCTTGCCATACCGTCGGCCCTGCTCAACCATCGTCCCCTTGCGCCGCTGCGCAGCGAACAGCTCCAGCGCGGCCTGTGCCCCGGTGGCACCACGCAGCCAAACCGCATTCAACGCAACCTACGCCTAGCCCACGAAACCTGTACCGATGTCTTTGAATTCCAGTTGCCTGAAGCCGGCCTGTTCGGTCCGGGCCTGGCACTGGGCGCGAGCCTGCGCGAAGCCCTTGCGGAAAAACTGGGGGCGGAACCGCGTGAAATCGGTATCGCCGTAAGTTCCAGCCAGAACCCCGTGGGCGGCTATGCGACATCCGTTTTCCTGTATGACAGGGCCGCGGGCGGAAGTGGCCTGGCCACACGGCTGGCGGAACCGGCCTATTTCCGCGATTGTCTCTCCATCGCCATTACGCGGCTGGATTGCCCGGAAGACTGCGCGCATGGTTGTCCGGCCTGCATCCTGCGGCCTGACATGATTTTTGGCGATATTCAGCCAGATCGGCCTGCGGCACTCGAGCACGCGCGCCACATTCTGTCCTGCCTTGAACTGCCGCCACAACTAGCCGTGTTTGGCAAGAACACCCAGTTTGTAAGCGGCAACGCCGTTGAGTGGCTGGAAAGGAAAAACATCTCAGGCCAGTTACGCTCCCTTACCCTTTATGTGCATGGCAACCCGACGGAGTGGGAACTCGCCGCATGGCCCATGCGCGATCTCCTCCAGCGCGCGCAGGCCACGGGGGTGCGTACAGAACTGGTCATACGGCAGGATGATCTGGTCGATACAAATCTTGAAATGGCGCAGAAACTCGATCTGTATCGCCTGTGTGACCAGAAAACCATTGCCATTGCCCGCACGCTGCCGGCAATACATGGCATGCCCCTACTGGCCAGCATGGATATTGATGGCGAGGAACTGGCCATTGCCACATCCGATGCGCGCAACGCCCTGCCCGGCCCCGGCTGGGGTATGAGCGAGGCGGCGCCTCTGGTTGTTGGTCCATATACGGATGAAATAGCCGTACAGCGCATGGAAACAGCGCAACTCATAGAACTCAGCAGCGGCAACGCGCACATGATAGCCATGGGCAAAAACGTCGTCTGGACCTCGTCGCAATTTGGCCAGAAATTTTGGGAGACGCTGGGCCAGACTGATGCGCTGGCCATTGCGCAACTGGTGCGGCATGGCATAAGCCGGGTGCGTTACTCTGACCGCTATCTGCTGACACCGTTGTCATTCCGCCTGTTGTGGGAAGTCCTGCACAAAATGCCATCAAAAGCGGACGCAAGCAAAAATGTACAGGTTGAAATCGTAACAGCATCCGTGCCTTATAATACGCGGCCTGGACGATTTATCACACAAAGCTATGATAATGATGCGGATCGATATGCTGTGCTGCAGGCCATGTTTCCCAAAGCAAGCGTCAGTATCGCAGACAAAAGCCAGATTCCGCATGCCCGTAGTCTGGAAATAACCCTGACAGACGGACAACGCCTTACGATACTTCTGGATCAGGGCTTTGGAGCCTGGCGCACAAAAGAAAAAAGTGTCTATCACTCATTTGATAGAATAGCCCGTGAGCAGGCTCGAACGCTGTGCGAAAAACAAGTAGACGTTGACATAGCGGCTAAAGATGGGATGCCGGTCATTGTAAAGTTAGATGGATGATACTAGGGCCTGTTAGATCTTGAATTTCTTCCCATATTGTAGGGATGGAAGAAGGAGACAGAACAGGCACCTTTACGGACGAGACATGGG
>NZ_JABJWD010000129.1:0-2350 GCF_013155425.1 Gluconacetobacter entanii
GCCCCCGCCCTGTCCACCGCCGCCTTTCGCGATGGCATGGCCGCACTGGCGAGCGCCATCAGCATCGTCACCACCGATGGCCCGGGGGGCGCGCATGGCTTTACCGCGTCGGCCGTGTGCAGCGTGTCCGACACGCCGCCGACCGTGCTGGTGTGCATCAACCGCACCGCCAGCGCGCATCCGCATATCGTGCGCCACGGGGTGCTGGCGATCAATGTGCTGCATGCGGGGCAGTCCGCCCTGTCGGACCGTTTCGCCAGCCGCCGTTACACGATGGCCGAACGCTTTGCGGGCGCCACGTGGCGGCGCGGGGCGACCGGCGCGCCACTGCTGGAGGGGGCACTTGCCAGCCTTGACTGCCGCATCAGCGATGTCCGCGATGTCGGCACGCATGCGGTGGCGTTCGCCCATGTCATCGCCATCACCCACGCCACGGAGGCCACGCCGCCCGCGCTGCTGTGGTTCAGGCGTGGCTATGGCCGGGCTTCACAGGATGGGGAGGATGCTTTTCGGGCTTGAAATGGCGCGCGGGCGGGCATAGAAGGGTCGCCAGCATCAGGAGTTGGGGCGACGCCCAACGCCAACCTGCCGTTCCGGGCAAGGTGGCGCTTCCGCAAGGAAGGATGTGGCCGGACCCGGCAACCAAACGGATCAAGCCACACGCGTTCGTCCCGACAAGACGTAGTTGGAGCACGAACGTAAATGCCGATCAGGATTCCCGACGATCTTCCCGCCCGCGCCACGCTGGAACGCGAAGGCGTCATGGTCATGGGCGAGGCCGACGCCATCCGCCAGGATGTGCGGCCCCTGCGGATCGGGCTTCTGAACCTGATGCCCAACAAGATCTGCACCGAAACCCAGATCGCCCGCCTGATCGGGGCGACGCCGCTGCAGGTCGAACTGACGCTGGTGCGCATCAGCGGCCATGTCCCGCGCCATACCTCCGCCGACCACATGACCTCGTTCTACCGCGCGTGGGAAGATGTGCGCGCCGAACGCTTCGACGGGTTCATCATCACCGGCGCCCCGGTGGAACGCCTGTCATTTTCCGATGTCACCTACTGGGACGAACTGCGCCGCGTGTTCGACTGGACCCAGACGAACGTGCACCGATGTCTCAACATCTGCTGGGCGGCGCAGGCGGCGGTGCATCATTTCCATGGCATGCCCAAACACTGCCTGCCGCAAAAGGCGTTCGGGGTGTACGGGCATCGCGTGCTGGTGCCCGCGTCGCCCTACCTCGTCGGGTTTTCCGATGATGTCTGCGTGCCCGTTTCCCGCTGGACCGAGGTGCGGCGCGAGGACATCCCCGCCCACAGCGGCATGACCGTCCTGGCCGAAAGCGCGCAGACGGGGCTGTGCCTGCTTGATGACCCGTCGCACCATTCGCTGCACATGTTCAACCACCTGGAATATGATTCCACGTCGCTGGCCGACGAGTATTTCCGCGATATCGAGGCCGGGATGGACATTGGCGTGCCCTACAACTACTTCCCCGATGACGATCCCACCCGCGCGCCGATCAACCGCTGGCGCAGCCATGCGCACCTGCTGGCGGGGAACTGGATCAACCGCATCTACCAGACCACGCCGTTCGACATCACCCGCATCGGCCGCCCCCACGCCGGAAGCCCGCGCGTGCGCGAACCCGTCGCCGCAGGACCGGCATAAGCGGCCAGCACACCCTGATTCGTTAAAAGTCATGGTTTCCAAAGGGCAATGCCCTTTGGTGGGGGTTCGGGGGCAAAGCCCCTGAGGCAGTCGCAACGCGCACCATCCGGGCTCCGCCCGGACCCGGCAGGGATCGCGATCCCTGCACCCTGATTCGTTAAAATACCGGTTTCCAACGGGCAATGTCCCTTTGGCGGGGAGGCGGGGCGCAACTGCGCCCGGGCACCGCGCGTTCGTGTGGGACAGCCCGGTGCGCCCCGTGGCCATGCGGGTGTCCGGTCTTCGGACAAGGGAGTTCCTCACCATGACCCGACCGACACACACCATCACGCTACCCGCCCTTGCACTGGCGCTGTCATGCGCCCTGCCGGTGGCGGCCGCACAGGCCCAGCCCACGCCGGGGGCCACGGTCCCGAACAGCCCGACACAGGACATGCCGGACAAGGCGGCGACCGACCGCAGTGGCCAGTCCTCCATCCAGAACCATTCCGAACGGGTGCAGCGCAAGCCTGCGTCCGACTACAACAACGCGCCCTACCTCCAGGACCACCAGGCGCTGGGGGACAAGGCGCGGCAGTCGCGCATGTCGCACGGGAAATCCCCCACCAGCGAGGAATATATTCCCCCCGGCATGAACGCCCCGAACGTGCAGCGTGACCCCGCGCAGCCCCCGCCCGAC
>NZ_JABJWD010000130.1:0-9290 GCF_013155425.1 Gluconacetobacter entanii
GGAGGCCATCGCAAAAACCGTCAATCAAATCGCCAAAACCCAGAAATTACCGGCCAAGCACATCAATCAGGGGTTCTTCGATCCCTCCAGATCTGGCCCGAATGCTGTGCAATCATCCGTGGAAGAACTGCCGCCGTCGCATTGAGGACACCGGACACGTTTACGTCCACCATTCGCTGCCATTCGTCCACTTTCAGGCTGTCAATGTTGGACAGGGGCATCAGGCCCGCATTGTTGACCAGCACATCAATCCTGCCAAATTGGGCAATGAGGGCATCTGCCGCAGCCTTGCATGAGGTCAGATCCGTAACATCGGTCGAAAGGGCAACGGCTTTACCCCCTGCCCCGGTGATTTCCGCCGCCAGCGTGTCCAGACGGTCCTTGCGCCGTGCTGCCAGACCGACTATTGCACCCTCTGTCGCAAGTTTGCGTGCTGTTGCAGCCCCTATCCCGCTGGAGGCGCCGGTAACAAGGGCGACTTTACCTCTGATGCTCATGATAATCTCCACCTATTCCATTTAAAAAAGATCGAGAAAACAGGTAAAGACCAATGAAAATGGTTTCTGTCGTCCTCTTGCCAAAATCATTGTGATTTTGCGTTTTTGTGAGTTGGACTGGACAATTCACGGCACGTCTGAAAGGTAAACCGGATGCCGTACCCGCATCGTTCTTCGCTGCATGCCGCCAGTTATGCCCTCAATGACCGCATTCCGGGCCGGAAGATCGCGCAAAGCCACGGGGACGCATGGAAAGAGGCCGAGGCACAGATATTCCGCCGACCGCAACAGGAAGATGAAGTGCTGGTCCCGGCCGTGGCCGAACCCTTGCTGGTCTGGATCATCTCGGGAGAAGCGCAGATCGAGGAACGCGAACTGACAGGTGAATGGACGAAAAGTGAGGCCGGGTCCGGATCATTTTTCCTGACACAGACCGATGCGCCTTACCTCATGCGCTGGCAGGCTGATCCGGACCGTCCGTTTGAAGTCCTGCATCTTTATCTGGGGCTTACTCTGGTGAACCGGGCCGCCCGATCGTTGGGACTTAATCCATCACGGCTTTCCATGCGCGACATTTCCGGTGGTCAGGACGCATTCATATCTGGCGTTCTGACAGGCCTGGCGGCCGAGATCCAGGCGACTCATTCGGCCAGTTCTCTATTTGTAAATGGCCTTCTGGAAAGCCTGACCGTCCATCTTCTGCGTCATTATGCCCGGACACAGCCTTCGCCCACGCCCAGACCTGCACAACTGCTAGCGTGGAAGCTGCGCAAGGCGCTGGATCATATGGAGGCCCATCTCGCCGAACCGTTCGATCTCGATCTTCTGGCCGGGTTATGCGGGATGAGCCGGTTTCATTTCAGCCGGTCATTTCACAACACCATGGGGCAAAGCCCATCACGCTGGTTTATCCGGCGGCGTGTGGAACATGCGAAGGACCTTCTGTCACAGACCAACAGGTCCATCATCGAGATCGCCCTGACCAGTGGCTATGAGAGTGCGAGCCATTTTGCACAGATGTTTCGCAGGGAAACCGGCATCAGCCCACGCGACTACAGGAAGCTATGATGGAGACGGATAAGGCGGCTACTACCTCCCTGCTTCAAATTCATTGACCAGATAGCGGTTAAGGCAGACCTAAAAGGCCGCCTTTAGACGCTGTTTTTCTCAATGCGTAACTTTCAGGCTTGATTTCCGACTCTTCTTCGGCGGGATGCTGGCCACACGCTTTCTTGGTATCTTCGCATCAAAAACCGTTGCGGATCACGACATCTAGCGCTGTTCAACGAATTAATGGGCCTTGAGCTGAGCCAGTTCCGATGCACGCCATATCTCCCAGCGGCGAAGCAGGCGGTGGTATGGTTCACCTGTCCGCTCATCCAGCTTTTCTACCGCGGTTATCCGGTCCGTACGAAAATGACGGAAGTCCTGTCGCAGTTCGCACCAAGCGATCAGTACGCGCGTGGTATCCGAATAGCCAAGAACCACTGGCCATACCGTACGCTCGGTTAGCGTACCCCGTTGATCGCAATAATGCAGGCGCAATTTCATTTCTTTACGTATTGCAGATCGAAAGTCCGCCGCGTCCACCGTATCCTTGGACGCATCAAGAGGCAGCTTCGCCGCAGTGCTCGGCGCAATGATAAATGGCTGCAGGCGCTCGGGCACAACTGCCGCAATCTTAGCAAGAACGTCCAATGCCGTACATGCAAGCATTTCATCGCCATGGGCTGCCACCCACTGCGCGCCCAGAACAATCGCCTCAATTTCCACCGGGGTCAGCGCAAGCGGCGGCATGTCGTATCCGGAGCCGAGCACGTAACCAACGCCAGCCTCACCTGAAACGGGCACGCGCTGCCCCATCAGATGCGCGATATCGCGGTAGATCGTGCGCGTGGAGACCTCCAATTCCCCAGCCAGCGCCTGCGCCGTGATGGGGCGCGACGACCGGCGCAGGATTTGGATAATCTGAAAAAGGCGGTCGGTACTACGCAAGGGTTTTGCAATCATGCTGACAGGATGCTGTCAGCATGATTGTGCCAAAAGACGGCGAACACAACCTTATGCAGGAATCGCTCGATGAAGTTTGCCTCTACCCGCCTGATTGCCGCTGACATCAACACCATGGTTGCATTTTATGAATTGGTGACCGAACAGCCTGCCGAATGGCTTGCACCCCAGTTTGCCGAAATCGTCACCCCTGGCGCGACACTCGCGATCGGTAGCGCCGAGACGGTCGCCCTGTTCAGGGAAGGAACTGCCGAACCGGGGGCAAACCGCACCGCAATTCTGGAATTCAGGGTTGATGACGTGGATGCCGTATTCGCACGCCTGAAAAACAAAGTGGACGTTGTGATTGAGCCAAAGCTGCTGCCATGGGGCAACCGCACGGCCCAGTTCCGCGATCCCGAGGGCACGATCATCAGCCTGTTTACGCCGTTAACCAAAGCCGCCCGCGCCCGTTTCGGAACCCGGCGACAACGGGTAGCCAACCGGTCTGTTATTTCTATAGACAACATACAGGAAAGCGGGGGGGAGGCGAACGACCTGGTTCTAGGAACTAACCTGAAGAAACCGGTCATTTAGGCCCGGTGTCTCGGTCTCGTGACAGATGTACGTCGTCCTGGTTCAAAGCAAAACGGCATATGTAGCAGCGTGACCTATCTCTCACTTCTTTCATGCCTTGAAAAAGAACGTCGATGGTCCGCTTGTACCGTATCGTCATCTCCACGTGATTAACAGGTCGGCCTCCTGACCATTCGAGGATGAGCGCGATGGCAGCGTCCTGGTCTATCCCGATGCTGCGATCCGTCTTGCTGTCATAGGCTAGAGCCGCCAAGGTGCGGCAATGCTCAGTCTTACCATGTCCAGCGAACGTCTCACTGCAGCGAGTACGTTCCATGACGATCTTTCGGATGAAACGCCGGCCACATGAAGGCAGCGGAATTGGTTGCTGCCCCCTCATCGACATCGCACACCTTGCGATCGCTCGCAGTGGACGATGAGGAAAAACGATGCATTATCCAAGTCCCCAGTCAGGGTGAATGCATGTTCGATAGGTTTCCTGAACTTGGTGGGAGTGCAATCAAGGAGGCGACCACGATCTCGGTGCCCAACGAGGTCCAGAACCACTGCTCATAAAAATCCGGTACGCGCCCTCTGATGTTCTGACGTCCGAACATCAGCATATGCTCCGATGCCCTGAAGTTTGCGCATTTTGCGATGGAATGTATTCCTCCCATCCGAGAAGGACCTTACAAATTCCGTCTGAGAATGTTCTGACGTCCGAACATTGAGCATAAGGATGAACTAGAACCAGAAGACTATCGTAACACGCCGCACAGCAAAATATCATCCTCCATTATATCTCTGATCGCTATCTCCTCAGCTGATTTATGCCTCGTTTTAATGATTTGTCCGCTTTGACAAAGCCTCATTCAAGACACAAGTAATCTATAATACGGTCCTAACATGCCGCACCTGGGCCGGATTAGATCTTCGACGAGAAGCAGGCACACATTGATCGTATCTTTCGAAGACCAATTTAGCAGCCTGTCGGGTTGGCCTTTGGGAGGATCATAAAGCCGAGGGTAACCTGACTTATGCTGTTTGAAGCCGTGCCATTCTCTTGCAGTTGTATGCGAGAGCGACGAGTGTCCATTCAGTTGTGACTTTTGCAAGGCCACGCAGGCTGAATCTTCTGAAGCCCATGATGCTTTTGATAATTCCGAAGACCGGCTCCACGGTCTGCTTGCGTCGTCTGTAAAGATCTCCGGCTTCTGTGGTTTCCAACCTGTCCTTCATGGCGAGCCGCCAGGGTTCGGTTATCCGGCGTGGCTCCCTTCCTTCGGGCCGGGGCCGGAAGTCGTAAGCCCTGCGGGCACAGGGCCGCCCAATGGCGACCAGCGGATCAATGCCCTTTTCCCGCAGTTTCCGGACCGCCTGTCCGCTGGCGTAACCGGTGTCGGCAAGCACCTTCTCCGGGAGACCGATTGTGTCTTCCATCGACAGTACCGTGTCGGCAAAGGATGGCGCGTCCGCTGACGTGGCGACAACGCCGGTTGTCACGATCAACTGGCTGCCTTCGGCGCAAACCACGGCCTGGGCATTGTAAGCCTGCCGGAATTCATGGGCGTCCGAGCGCCGCATGAGGCGGCTGTCGGGATCAGTCAGGCTGATCTGCCGGTCGGGTGGCGGTTCCTCATCAGGCGGTTTCGGCGCCCGGCCACGACGCCCTGTTTTCGCATCATAAGCGGCTTTCTTCTTCTCGTAGGCCGGACGCGCCGTTTCAGCCTGCTTCCTGGCATCAGCTTCCAGCCGGGCGCAGGCTTCGTCCAGCTTCGCTTTCAGTGTTTCCCGTCGGGCAAGCTCTTCCGGCAATGCCTGCGGATCGCTGTCTGTGACATCTGCGTACTCCGCCTGGTCCATCAGTTTCGCAATATCCAAAGCCAGTTGTTCGCGCAGCGCCCTGATCCGGTCGTAGCGCACCGAACGGTATTTCGAAGCGTCGGCATCGATTTTCGTGCCGTCGATCGATACTACACCCAGACGCAGCAGACCCGTCTCGCGCGCCAGAAGCAGGACCTGCGCAAATGTAGCTTCAATGGCTGTCCGGTTCGTCCGGCGGAAGGTCGCAATCGTATCATGATCCGGATGCAGGTTCGCCGCCACGAAACGCACCCCTATGTCGCGATATGTCGCCCGCTCGATCCGGCGTGAGGAAAACAGCCTGTTCGCATAGCTGAAGATCAGAAGGGCCAGCATCAGGCGCGGATGGTACTGTGCCTTGCCACCCGTGCGTACTGGCACGGAAAACGCATTCATCGGAACCCGTTCAACGGCAACTACAACGAAATGCGCCATATCATCAGCCGGAAGCCACAACTTCAGATCAGGAGGCAGAAGATACGGCTGAGACCGGTCAAACGGGATGAAGCTGCTCATCACACCACCTTACAACCTCTCCCCTTCATAGGGTACCCCAACACGACAGGCTGTTAGGGCTTCATATCAGCCCATATGTCGTCGATTTTTTCCTTGACAAGAAAGACTGATAACAATCAACATCAACCATCATCGTTGATGTTGATGCTATTTTACGCATCAAAAGTCTGTCTGGGGAAGCCATAATGAACGGTCAAACATTTCGAAATAGCCGACTGACTTTGCGATTAAGTCAGGCCGACATCAAAGATGAACTCAACCGCAGACTCGGCCGAAGCTATGATAAACCCAAGATTAGCCGCTGGGAAAACGATAAAGAACCGATCCCGGATGATGTCGCCGAGGTGATACGTAATATGGCTGGCGCAGTTCAAGATTCTGCAAGAATACTTGTGCTGGCAAACCAAAAAGGCGGCGTTGGGAAAACAACGTCTTCGCTCAATCTTGCATACGCGTTGTCATCACTGGGAGGACGCGTTCTTCTCATTGATATGGATCCCCAAGCAACAGCTACAGCCGGAATACTCGCTGGCGCCAGTGTTGAACTTTATCATCAGGGCAAAACGACAGCCCACCTCATTCTCGGTGGGAAACCTCTCTCTGAAATCGTGGTTGCGGCAGGCACGCTACCAGACGGACGCGAACTGCCCTTCGATTTCATCGCCAGCCATATTGACCTAGCTGAAACGGACGGCCGGAGAGAGCCCGGTTTTGACGCCGCGCTACGGGAAGCCATTGATCCTGTCCGTGAGGACTACGACTGGATCGTGATCGATGCACCTCCCAATCTCGGCATGCTTACATGGATGAGCCTTGCTGCTGCCGATGACGCAATTGTCCCTGTGAGAACCGAGCCTTACGACACAATGGGCGTTGGCCTGATTATCGGCACAATTGGCAAGATCCAGCGTCGTCTGAATCCAGGACTTCGACTTCTTGGTATTTTACCGACGCAATATAACGCACGCAAATCTGTGGACCGTGAAGTCCTTCAACACTTATGTTCCATGATGAAAGATCGCGCCCCAGTTCTGGAACCCGTGCCTTCAAGCGCTGTGTACGGTCATGCTGCACGCGCAGGCAGGATTGCGTTGGAGTCCTCTTCTTCAGCGGCCGCAACGGCACCGTACCTTCGGCTGGCACAAGCACTCCAAACGAAGACAGATTTTCCGCTTGCAGATATCGAACAGCCTGAAGGTAATGCGTGATGGCAACCCGACGCAAAACAAAAGCCCCATCTCCTATTCTTGGCGTAGCCGCTGGGCTCATTGACGACGCCAGCAACAGTTTTGTTCGCCAGGACGGCAAATTTCGACATACATTCGAAATTCCTTTGACAGAAGTAGCGCCAGATCCGGACCAACCACGAAAAAGTTTTGACGACGAGAGTATCGCAGCACTGGCAGAAACAATGGTCGCTGAAGGACAGCTTCAGCCCATTCTCGTACGTCGTGTCACGAACTCACAATCCGACAAACGGTGGGTCATAGTCGCGGGCGAACGCCGTTGGCGAGCCGCGCAACATGCTGGCTGGTCCAGCATGCTTGCAATTGAACACGACGGTGATGCTGAAGTCGCAGCGCTCATTGAGAACCTTCAGAGAGTGGACCTAAACCCTCTGGAAGAAGCAACCGGCATCCAACGACTGATTGAAAAAAGAGGCTGGAACCAGAGCCAGGCAGGTGAAGTTCTTGGAAAAAGTCGCGGCGAAATTAGCTCTATCCTGAAAATCCTGACGCTCCCAACCGATATCCTTGAAGAGTTGACGTCAGAGCGAGGTGTGGCACGAAATACCCTTGTGGAACTCGCAAGAGTCCCGGATCCTGTGAGACAACAAGAACTCATTGAACAAGCCAGAACCGGACAACTCACAGTAAAAGCTATTCGACTGGGTCGAGCTGACCTCGAACGGCCGGAATCCGCACCGACCCGCAAACCTTCCGGATTTACGTTTACATCCGTAGACAGGATGGCCCAGCGTCTAAGTGAAGTCCGTGCCCAACAACTCCCGCTTAATTCGGAAGACCGTGAACGCTTGCGAAGGCTCCGGGCCGAGATTGATCAGGTGCTCGGTGACGAAAATACGTAACACTGACGAGAGAATCATTGACCCTGGTTGTATTAACCGGTTTGTTTGCATTCGGAACATCGCGCACAAAAGGCAGGGCTGGGGTAGATAATGGCTAGCAACGAAGCTGACCTGTTTGTCGACTCCCTAATAGGGGCTCCGTTAAAGGATGACAGAGCCCTTATGGAATATCCGTTCTTCAGCATCCAGAAGCAACCGCGCATGGAGCCTCTGGTATATGACGACGGGAAAATACAAATTACCATAGAACCTGGCCCAAAAGGGCTTGCGACGATTTGGGATAAAGACATACTTCTTTATGTCGTCTCTCTTATCAATGAACGCATTGAGCGAGGGATGACTGTCGACCATACAGTCCGCTTCGCTGCGCATGATCTCCTGCGCGTCACCGGTCGAGGAACAGGTAAGCGCAGCTACGACCTTTTGCTCGATGCGCTTCATCGTCTGAGATCTACGAACATCATGACAACAATCGAATCTGCAGACGAACGCGACCGGCGCGGGTTTGGCTGGATAGAGACATGGCGCGTAGTCGAGCGGAAAACATCGACTGGACGTAAAATTATGGCAGCCATTGAAATTACGCTCAATGACTGGATGTTTCGTGCCCTCGTCAAGGAACGCAGGGTGCTGACAATTAACCCCACTTATTTTAGTCTCGATAGTGGGTTGGGTCGCCGTATTTATGAGATCGGACGAAAGCATCTTGGTAACCAAGAAATATGGAAAATTAGTCTAGATAAACTCGCCAAGAAAATCGGTACTACACGCGAATTACGATTTTTCAAAAGAGATCTTCTCAAAATTATAGGCGATGACGTTATCCCCGATTATCAGCTATCCCTCGAAGTAGGTCCAAGGGGAGGGCGTCCCGTAGTGATTTTTGAACATCGAGAATCACAATCTTAGCGATAAAATATGAGCAGGACATGTGCGCGATGTTCCGAACCATGAGACGCTGTCGCGTTTGTTTTCCTGGGCGGCTGTGAAGCGCAAAATACCCAAGATATCAAGCCTGCTAGTTATCGGATGCCATAACTTGTCATCGCCTAAGGAATCAAACGCACGGACGTCCGAACGCCAGAGACCTACCTTAAACGTGCGCGATGTTCCGAATTCATGGCGTTTTGGCAGAGACTGCGCCTCATCAACACCTTGGGCAACTATCGGCGTGAACTTGATAACCGAATTAGCAAGGTGAAGATCGTTAATGTGCGCGATATTCCGAAATTTTCTCTTTCTTATATCCATTCCCAAAAATTGGAGGCCTGTTGCAGTTGTTCTTGACGGTCGCAAGGTATGCCTTCTGCCCTGTCGACGATGATTACTCCCATTATTCACAGCAACGCGATTCTCGTTCGGAATATCACGCACGTCTTATCGGAACATCGCGCACATCCCAACGGAATATCGCGCACGTTTTCTTTCGGAATATCGCGCACGCCTTATCGGAACATCACGCACAGAAATAGCGCCTAACCAAATGATATTAAACGCGCTTTTCATCCTTTAACTTTTTAACAGTTTAAAAATAACCTTCTAACTCGACCGTTGGGGATAAGTCTGCGTTCCTTGCATTCCATCTTCAGTTCGCGCTAAGACGCATTATCTTTCGGTATGTAAGCAGCAGCTTTCCCTCCCCCTTGAAGAAGCAGCTTATTCGACGTTGAATTAGGGCCTGTTAGATCTTGAATTTCTTCCCATATTGTAGGGATGGAAGAAGGAGACAGAACAGGCACCTTTACGGACGAGACATGGGC
>NZ_JABJWD010000018.1:0-302 GCF_013155425.1 Gluconacetobacter entanii
CAAACGCCACAGACTGATCTGGGGAAGATAGTCTTTGACGGAATGACGTCCGCCATTGGTAAAGATGTTGGCGGGTCAGGTCATGTCGACGTGCCACATCCGATACACTTGCTCCATCCACACCAACTTCAGCCAGTATCGCCAGCTTCCGTTCATCCGACCAGCGGCGGCGGCGTTCAACGCCAATCAGGATTTCCTGGGTCATTCTTACCTCTCAAATGACGTCAATAACGACGTCGTTAACGACGGTAAGTTACCAGTCACAATCCTCAATCATAAGGCGGCCTCAAACGGCCGGTTAC
>NZ_JABJWD010000131.1:0-326 GCF_013155425.1 Gluconacetobacter entanii
CCGTCCTACACGTCCGTCTTCTCGCGCGAACTGCTGCGCCAGGCGGAAGCGGACGACCGGATCGTGGCGATCACGGCGGCGATGCCGTCCGGCACGGGGCTGGACAAGTTCGCCAAGGCCTTCCCCGAGCGCTTCTTCGATGTCGGCATCGCCGAGCAGCATGCCGTGACGTTCGCCGCGGGCCTTGCGACCGAGGGGATGCGCCCGTTCTGCGCAATCTATTCCACCTTCCTGCAGCGCGCCTATGACCAGGTGATGCATGACGTGGTGCTGCAGAACCTGCCGGTGCGCTTCGCCATCGACCGCGCGGGCCTTGTCGGCGCGGA
>NZ_JABJWD010000132.1:0-702 GCF_013155425.1 Gluconacetobacter entanii
TCCCGCAAGGCGGCGACGGCGACCGTGGTGTCGTGCGTGTGCGCGGGTGCGGCCGGGACGGTCGTACCGTCCGGGACACTGGTGCAGGATGATGCGGGATATTATTACGCCGCGACCTCGGCCGGCACGATCCCGGCGACGGGCACGCTGGTGATGGAATTCGCCTGCACCACCACGGGGCCGGTGTCGTGCCCGGCGGGTGTGATCTCGGTCTATCAGGCGGTGGCGGGGCTGGTGTCGGTCACGAACACGGCGGCCGGTATCACGGGCACGGACGTCGAAGGCCGCGCCGCGTTCGAGGCACGGCGCGCCGCCACGGTGGAGGGGAACTCCATCGGGTCCAACGCCGCGATCCTGGCCAACATCCTGTCGGTCGCGGGGGTGACGGATGCGTATGTGACGGACAACCCCACATCCTCCGCCGTCACCACGGGCGGCGTCGCGATTGCCGCGCACAGCGTCTATGCCAGTGTGGTGGGGGGCGATGCGTCGGCCATTGCGCTGGCGATTTTGCAGAAAAAGCCGCCGGGCTGTGGCTATACCGGGGGGACCACGGTCACGGTTGCGGACCCGAATGCGGCCTATACCACCGCGCCGTCCTATGCCGTGTCGTTCGATTACGCGACGCCCACGCCGATCTTCATTGCCGTGTCGCTCGCCAGTTCGGCGACCGTGCCGTCAGATGCGCTGACGCAGATACAG
>NZ_JABJWD010000133.1:0-1666 GCF_013155425.1 Gluconacetobacter entanii
GGCAATCGGCTCCACGCTTTCGGCCGTGTATCCGGCCAGCCGGGCGCGCGTGTCCTCGGTCTGTTTCCCGCGTGCCTCCAGCCAGGCCCGGGTGCCCAGGCGCTGGCCTTCAGGCAGGCAGATGTCCCCAACCCAGCCACGCCGCGCCAGCAGACCGGCCGACTGTGCGGGCACCCGTGATTCCATGCGCAACACATTGCCCGGCAGCGTCAGGTTGCCCGGTGCGCGCGTGCTGCCTGCCTGCGTCAGGATAATCCCGCCCACGCCATCAGACGTGACCAGAACCCCGCGCTGGCGCGACAGCTTTTCGATCGTGGACATCGCGGGTTCGGCCGGATCGACCGCGACCAGGGTAAATGGATCACCCGTATCCACGTCGGCCGATACCGCCAGCCCGAACGGGCCGGTAAGATTCCCGATGACATCCACCAGATGAATGGAGCGGTATTCGCCCGGTCCTGTCGGGTTGGCCGACGCATCAACCAGGTCTCCCGTTTTGTCACGGCCGGAAATGGTCGCGCGGATTTCCCCGTCGGACATTTCCAACTGGATATCGTCCACATATCCCAGCAGGCGGGTGACGCCGTGGATGCGGATTTCCACGGGATCGTTCTCGCGGATCGCGGCCCATTCCGGCGGGTCGCCGCCCAACGCCTGCGCCGCGCGCACCTCGTCCAGGTATTCGACGTGAAACGCCCCGCAGATATCGCCAAGGTCACGGCCGCATTCGGCCATGGTGTAGGTTTTCAGCGTGCGGCCGTTGACGATCACGGTCATGCCGCGCGCGGTGACGGTGGTGTTCGTGGTGCCGCTCATGTCGTGGTTTCCAGCACGTCCACGCTGCCGGGGCCTGCCAGTGCCGGGTGCGTCAGGTTGTTGCGGCTGACCAGGTCATCCCACACACTCGCCACGTCCGATGGCGTGTCGCCCGCCACGGCATAGGCGATCAGCCACGCGCTGATCTGGCGCGGAACCGGCACCGCGATCACCTTGGGCAGGCGTC
The DNA here is from genome assembly GCF_013155425.1 of Gluconacetobacter entanii. Taxonomy (NCBI): domain Bacteria; kingdom Pseudomonadati; phylum Pseudomonadota; class Alphaproteobacteria; order Acetobacterales; family Acetobacteraceae; genus Gluconacetobacter; species Gluconacetobacter entanii. The sequence goes on from NZ_JABJWD010000133.1 coordinate 1,004, forward strand.
CCAGCCGCGACGAAATATCCGCCACCACGGCGGTGCGCGCATCGCGGATCGCGCCCGACAGATCGCCCAGCGCCACATCGGCCCCGGCCGCGATCACATTGGTCAGGTCATCCGCCAGATCGTCCAGCGCGCCCGTCACTGCATTGCGCCCCGCAATCGCATCCGACTGGCTGGCGTAGGTCACGGCCGACTGCGTTGCCAGCGCCTGCGCCACGGTGCCAGCGCGCGCCACCAGGGCAATCACCAGCACGTCGGCCGGGGCCAGCGATTTCACCGACAGTGCCTGCGCCTGCGTGCCGATCTGCGTGGCACCGTCCAGCAGCAGCGCCGTCGCCTGCGCCGGGTCCACGCTGGTCTGGCTGCCGTCGGCCACCTGCGTTGCCGGTGCGATGGCGGCCGTCGTGCCGGTGGACACCGTCGCCGCCACGGCGGCCGGGACATTGACCAGCAGGTCCGTCACCCCGTCGGCATAGGTGGTGTCCGCATTGTCCGCCGGGGCGACAATCCCGGCTGACAACGCGGCAAGCGGCGTCTGCGTGGCGGACTGGACGGGTTCGGGCGCGGATGTCGTGGCCGCGTTCCACACGCCTGTGGCGACATTGATCGTGCTGTTGACGGCGCTCGCCAGGGCCAGCGGCACGACGGCGGGCGACAGCAGCCCGC
>NZ_JABJWD010000134.1:0-856 GCF_013155425.1 Gluconacetobacter entanii
TCGCCTGCAAAACTCCTGAAAATCCTCACTCAATGGGCTAAACTGCCTGCGTGAACCGTTCCAAACAATCCTTACCTATGCCAGCCCCTAAGTTATTATATTAGTTATATAAGTTACGGAACTGATTCCGCTTTTGAAAACAATACGTTGTGCCGGTTTTCGCCAATGATCCCACGATAAATCGGCCGCCGCTCCCACGATATGATGCGCCGTTGATCCAACGACATGTTTCACATCGTTATCCACACCCTCGGTGAATTGACTCGTTGGAACAGCGCATAAAATCCCCAATTTTCCGCCAGAAATGACGCGAAACGCATAACCGGGGATGATCTGGCTGACGACAATGGTGCGGATTTTCGCGATGAAATCGCGACGACGGGTCAGGCTGCCTGAGCGTGCGTGCAGTTCCGCCAGATCGAAGCGCCATCCCTCCTTCTGTCGTCCGGCATGTCGGCGCGCCAGACGGTAAAGCCACCGCTCCAGACCGCCACGAAGGCAGAAATAGGCGGGATCAACGCTCAGCACGCGCGAGCGATCGCAGGCGGCTTCCATCAGCCAGTCCGGCAGCGTCAGGGCCACGCCATCGTCACGGGATACGGCATTGCCAAGCAGGTCGCCCATCGCCCGGCGGGGCATGGCGACGGGTGCCTTGCCCTTTCCATCCCGCGCCAGCCAGGTGCGATGGACGCCGGTAACGCGGTCATCAAGGTCGGTCACGGCGGCGATCATGGCGGGCCAGGTCTGGGTCGGAATGTCGGCATCAGCCCGGTAGTAGCAATTCGGGTGCAAACGCAGGGATGACAGGTCTGGCAGGTGGGTCAGATCACGATGCCGCAGCCAGGTTTCCGCCAGT
>NZ_JABJWD010000135.1:0-2478 GCF_013155425.1 Gluconacetobacter entanii
ACAGCAACGCCGTCAGAATGGCGGCATAACAACAACCGGGTATAGCTTATTCAAACCCAAAAACTGTCCGAACAGACGGGTCCACCTCTAACAGAACGACACCAAATGCGAGAAAAACAAAGCCAAAACTCGCCCACGTCCATATAAATGTGGTCCCCGTTGGTGTATTCCCAACCAACGGTTCATACGGCCAGTTCTGCGTCCATGAATAGGTCTCGCCAGGGCGATGCGCCACAGTCGTCAAAGCTGAATACATGAGAAAATCGGCTGTTTTTAACGCAAGCGCTGGCGTGAGAGCCTGTGTCGCATTCCAGCCGGAAGAGCGGTCTGTCCTAAGAAACGACGCCGCTGTTTCATCACGTATTTTTACAAAAGCGTGGGATACGGCATCGGGTAACACAACCGTGTCTTGTGTCAGATCGATGCCACGAAGATCCTCACGCATATGGGTTGTCGCAACCGTCTGCTTTTCCGGAGACAGATGGGAAAAGGTCCTCTCTCCGACATCGTGTGCATAATTTTCCCGTGTTGAAAGCGCAATATTTTTTAGTAAGGATGCTGTGTAATCTTCTCCATAATACGAGCCCATACCATACAGACTGCCATAATCCATCAGGTCTGCTTTCTGGAACCCGCCTTTACCAGCGATAATGTCATCTGCAGTCATGATGACATCCCCGGACCGGGAAACAAATCTCTGAGGCTGAGGTGGAGCACCCTGATATGTCCTGAGTGTTGTCCAGAACAGCAGCATCGCGGTAGCAAACCCGACAACAAGTAAAACCCACTTCAGGACAGTGCTGACAGGATCCCTGTCAGGACGATTGACTAATGACGTCTTGGACATCCTGAACGGACTTTCTGGCTAAAACTTTAAGAAAACAGAAAAAAAGCGACCGGACGACCTCCTCCTTTCTGAGAAGGTCGTCTGACAGGTTTCAGATCACCAGAGCCGGATCAGATGCGGAGCCAAAAATCTCATAGCGGATCTGAGAGCCTGACAACTGCTCGTTACGCAAAGTTTCAATCATGTCGCGCATGAAAGAATCCGGGCCACAGATGTAATAGGTCGCTGCGTGATCAAGGTTTTTGCGCAGCCAATCTTGTGTAATATGACCTGAATGAACCGTAATACCCGCAGAAGAGACAGCTTCTGGTATTGTTCCCTTGCTACCTGTCAAATGACTGAGTGTTCTATGCAGCCATCCTGATGAAGCAACATTGGATTGCGCAACAGGCTGTCCTGGAAGGTTTCCCGCAGGAACATTGCCCTTTGCAAAAAAGAACTCAGCTGTCAGTTTTCCTGCAGTCGCCAGAGACGTCACAAAAGGCACAAACGCTGCCAGATCAACTGTGTCGGCTCCCAGAACATAATGTATTTTACGACCAGAATGTGTTGCGACAAGATCTTCAATCATAGAGATCAGCGGCGTGAGACCAACGCCTGCCGCCAGAAGAACGACCGGGGCATGACTGGCTTCATCCAGAAAAAAATCACCCGCTGGATTAGCGGCCTGAAGAATGTCACCGACCTGCACACTGTCGTGAAGCCACGTTGAGACTACCCCCTGATCATGACGCTTGACGGTAATACGGTAATGGTCGGCCCCAGGTGCTGAAGAAATACTGTAATTACGTCGTTGTGACCCGTGACCCGGAATATCAAGTTTGAAGCTCAGATATTGGCCGGCCTTATGATGAAAAAGCGGCTTTCCATCGACTGGAACCAGATCAAACGAAGTAATGAAAGGCGTTTCTTTGTGCCGTGCTCGGACCGTGAATTCACGCCACCCCTTCCAGCCTCCAGGAGCATGTTCGTGCTCGTCATAGATCTGTTTTTCTCGACCGATCAGGACATCTGCCAGAAACCAGTAAGCTTTACCCCATGCATCAATAATTTCCGGAGTCGCCGCATCGCCGAGAACGTGCTTGATAGCACCGATCAACGCGTCTGCAACGAAAGGATAATGCTCAGGCAAAATGTTCAGGCCAACATGCTTTTCGGCAATGCGCTCGACCATGCCGCCCAGCTTTCCAAGATCATTGATATGCTCGGCATACGCGAGAACAGCCAGCGCCAGTGCTTTGGGCTGCTCCAGATCCCGCTGATGGGAGAGATTAAAGAGATCTCGAATTTCGGGGTGCGACAGAAGACGCTTGTACATTTCTTCCGTAATCGCAAGACCGTGCGCTTTGAGAGCTGGAACTGTCGCAACAACGAGAGCGCGTGTTTTTTCGTCGAGTGGGGCGGACATTGTGATTCGATCCTTTAAGGTTCATAGTCCATACACCTTTTGTGTCAGACATCTTGGAAAATCTGTCAAGTAGATGCATGCTGTAGGTATGAAACTTAATTTGCAGACCGATTATGCGCTCCGTGCACTGATCTGGAGGGTTCGAAAAACCCTCTGGTATTGAGGTCTGCTCTGTGATTCCATTTTCCTTGCGTTGATTGGAGTATGGATCATGAAGCAGACG
>NZ_JABJWD010000136.1:0-3182 GCF_013155425.1 Gluconacetobacter entanii
GGCAATCGGCTCCACGCTTTCGGCCGTGTATCCGGCCAGCCGGGCGCGCGTGTCCTCGGTCTGTTTCCCGCGTGCCTCCAGCCAGGCCCGCGTGCCCAGGCGCTGGCCTTCAGGCAGGCAGATGTCCCCAACCCAGCCACGCCGCGCCAGCAGACCGGCCGACTGTGCGGGCAGTCCCGTCACGACATCGGGCAGCGTGTCGTCAGGTTCCGCGCGCCGGTCGGTTCCCAGCGCGATCAGCAGCGCCGTGGCGGCCGTCGTGTCGATGGCGATGCGCCCGCGCCCGTTTCCGGTGGGGGTAACCACCAGATCGCACGCCAGGACGCGCGCCGACCAGGACATTGCCATCTGTGAAAAGGGAACCGTTGCCATGCGCGCAGTATCCGCGCGCGCGTGGCATCAATTCAGGGGCGCGTTGTCGCCCGTCACTGTGGTTTGCCGGTCGTTCCCGGCGCATCCGTCACGGGATGGGTGTGGTTCGTCAGGCTGATGCTGCCTGCCGTCACATCGCCCGTCGCGGTAATGCTGCCCTTGACCGACAGCGGCACGTTCAGCGTGGCCTGTTTGGCCGTCAGGTCCAGAATGGGGCTGCCGCCGATTGTCACCAGCATTTCCGACGTGCAGTCAATCCGCACGATCTTGCCGTTCTGGATGTAGATGCGCTGCCCGCACGCGTCATACAGGACGCTGTCGCCTTCACCCAGTTTGCCAAACCGCGCCCTGGACGGATTGGCGGGCGGCAGCGCCATCAGGTCGGCATGGTCGCCACCAACGGCCACGACAGGCGCGACGGCACCGTCCAGCGGCGCATGCGATGCGAACCCGAACGGCTGATGCACCGGCACCTTTGATCGCGTGCGGCCGAAATGCGGTTCGACGGTCAGCATCTGTTCGCCGCCGGTATCGTCGATGCCGCGCACCACGGCACGGACGAACAGGCCACGCACGGCCATGAACAGCCGGTCGATCATCGGGCCGTCCCGTCGCGGGCCACGATTTTTCCCGCGCGCCGTGCGCCGTTATGTCCATGGTCCATGTCGCCGGTCAGGTCGTAGGCGTCGGGTTCCACCACGGAAATGCGCGTGACCTGCCCATCCGGCGCGTCCACGTAGGTCACGGCCCCGATCAGCATGTCGCGGTCGATCCCCGCGTACAGGTCATTCACACTGACCAGGGCATTGGGCAGCCACATATCGCCCGTCTCGCCCCGATATCCCGGCACGGTATAGACCCGCGCCGTGGCCTGCGCCTTGGTCGAACGCATCCGCCACGCCGCCTGGTCCTGCAATGTCCACGGGCTGCCGTCCGTGCGCGGTTTGGTGCGCGTGCGCTTCGGCCGCCGGTTGCCCGCGTGATAGGCCATCGGCGCGGGTCCGGGGTCTGCGGTCAGGCCGCTGGCCGTGCTGTCCAGCGGCGGGTTCGTCGTGCCCTGGGCGGCAACCGACCCACCGCTCTGCGTGGCCGACAGCCACACGCGCGGCCGATATCGTCCCACGCTGGGATCCACGCAATGGCCATACCGCACGATCGCGGCAGCCTCCGTCGCGGTGGCGCTCGGTGCGCTCGGTGCGTCCTCGGGCGTTTCCGACAGCGGTTCCGCGTCCATGCTCAGAGTGCTCTGAGCGGGCCTTAAAAGGCTTCTGAACTGCCCCTTGACCCAGACATCCGAATACCGGCCGCGCGCGGACACGCGCGATTCCATGCGCAACACATTGCCCGGCAGCGTCAGGTTGCCCGGTGCGCGCGTGCTGCCCGCCTGCGTCAGGATAATCCCGCCCACGCCATCAGACGTGACCAGAACCCCGCGCTGGCGCGACAGCTTTTCGATCGTGGACATCGCGGGTTCGGCCGGATCGACCGCGACCAGGGTAAATGGATCACCCGTATCCACGTCGGCCGATACCGCCAGCCCGAACGGGCCGGTAAGATTCCCGATGACATCCACCAGATGAATGGAGCGGTATTCGCCCGGTCCTGTCGGGTTGGCCGACGCATCAACCAGGTCTCCCGTTTTGTCACGGCCGGAAATGGTCGCGCGGATTTCCCCATCCGACATTTCCAACTGGATGTCGTCCACATATCCCAGCAGGCGGGTGACGCCGTGGATGCGGATTTCCACGGGATCGTTCTCGCGGATTGCGGCCCATTCCGGCACGTCGCCGCCAAGCGCCTGCCCCGCGCGCACCTCGTCCAGATATTCGACATGGAACGCCCCGCAGATATCGCCCAGGTCACGGCCGCATTCGGCCATGGTGTAGGTTTTCAGCGTGCGGCCGTTGACGATCACCGTCATGCCGCGCGCGGTGACGGTGGTGTTCGTGGTGCCGCTCATGTCGTGGTTTCCAGCACGTCCACGCTGCCGGGGCCTGCCAGTGCCGGGTGCGTCAGGTTGTTGCGGCTGACCAGGTCATCCCACACACTCGCCACGTCCGATGGCGTGTCGCCCGCCACGGCATAGGCGATCAGCCACGCGCTGATCTGGCGCGGAACCGGCACCGCGATCACCTTGGGCAGGCGTCCCAGCCGCGACGAAATATCCGCCACCACGGCGGTGCGCGCATCGCGGATCGCGCCCGACAGATCGCCCAGCGCCACATCGGCCCCGGCCGCGATCACATTGGTCAGGTCATCCGCCAGATCGTCCAGCGCGCCCGTCACCGCATTGCGTCCCGCAATCGCATCCGACTGGCTGACGTAGGTCACGGCCGACTGCGTTGCCAGCGCCTGCGCCACGGTGCCAACGCGCGCCACCAGGGCAATCACCAGCACATCGGCCGGGGCCAGCGATTTCACCGACAGTGCCTGCGCCTGCGTGCCGATCTGCGTGGCACCGTCCAGCAGCAGCGCCGTCGCCTGCGCCGGGTCCACGCTGGTCTGGCTGCCGTCGGCCACCTGCGTTGCCGGTGCGATGGCGGCCGTCGTGCCGGTGGACACCGTCGCCGCCACGGCGGCCGGGACATTGACCAGCAGGTCCGTCACCCCGTCGGCATAGGTGGTGTCCGCATTGTCCGCCGGGGCGACAATCCCGGCTGACAACGCGGCAAGCGGCGTCTGCGTGGCGGACTGGACGGGTTCGGGCGCGGATGTCGTGACCGCGTTCCACACGCCTGTGGCGACATTGATCGTGCTGTTGACGGCGCTCGCCAGGGCCAGCGGCACGACGGCGGGCGACAGCAGTCCGC
>NZ_JABJWD010000001.1:0-4904 GCF_013155425.1 Gluconacetobacter entanii
GTCCCTGCCGCGCGGCATGTGCCCGGGGAAGGGGCCGAGGACGGGGCCGGGGAGGGGGCCGCAACGCGCGCCGGGATACGCACGGCATTGCGCCGCGCCGCCCGGCAGGTGGCGGGTGGCGCGGGGATGCCCGATCCGCTGGCGTCCGGCGCGCAGGTGGCGCGGGTGCAGGCGCACTGGGCGCAGGCCCTTGACCGTCAGGTGGAACTTGCCACCGCGCCGCCCGCGCGCATGGCAGCCGCGACGACCGAGATCCATATGGGCGATGTCGTGGTCCATGCCAGCAGCACGGACGGGCAGCGTATCGGCGCGCAGGTCCGTGACCAGTTGCGCCGCAGCGTCCCCGCCCTGGCGAATACCGGGCAGAGATAGGGCAGGGCTGCCTGCCGGAAGGCGAGGTTGTGCGACCCTTTTTGAAAAAAGCTTCACCACAGACCTTTATTCCTCATGGTCCTGTTCTGGCCGCGCGGTAAAGTCAGGCGCAGGCAGCAAGGGATGACATGATGAAATATACTCTGATGGCGCTGGCCCTGTTCATGGGGGTGGCGGTTTGTGGCGCATATGGCGCGCGGCCGCGTCCGTCCGATCAGGCGCTGATCGCGAAGGAAGAAGACCTCAACGACAAATGCCGGGGCGGCCTTTCCACTTTACGGGCGACCATGGCGGCCTGTGACCGGCGTGAGGCGGTTCTGGGCGTTCTGGAAAAGCGCAACATCTGCTGGGGACCAAGTGACAGCATAGAGGCTGAAAAGCACTGGGTCAGATGCAAACCCCAGAAGCCGTAAGAGATCATTTGAAAAGGTTAAGTCAGATAACCTGGTGGAATAATAAAGGTTTTTGGTGAAGCTTTTTCCAAAAAGCTTCGAAAGACGTCGCCTTTTTCGATCAAAAGGCGACACCCAAAAACTTTTTTCTATTTTATATCAACGGTTTGCTTGTGAAGCTTTTTCGACAAAGCTTCGAGGAACGCCGCCGTCCTGAAAAAAGGCGGCACATGAACGAACCATCATCCCGCAGGAGAGGCCCATGACCATCATCCCCGTCTCCATGCCCGTGACGTGGAACCTGCCGTCGATGCAGGGCGTGCCCTCCGTGCTGGGTAATGTCGCCGACGATGCGCAGGCCATGGGGTCTGTCACGCTGGGCACCATGCTCGATGACTACCAGATCAGCAGTGCGGCCAGCCTGTGGGGTATCTTTGACGCCACCGGCGCGCAGGTGCTGGGTGCGGCGCATGTGCGCGCGGTGGAGTTCGAAAGCGCGCACGCCATTTCCGACGCCCCGCAGGAAGACGGGGCGTTCGTGTCGTACAACAAGGTCGCCGCCCCCCGCCGTTTCATGCTGGAGATGCTGTGCGACGGGTCGCAGACCGGCAGCGGTGGCCTCGACAGCCTTGTGGCGCAGTATTCGCCCATCGCCGCGTGGGGGAACATGACGGGCGATGGCGCGCGGATGGTGCGGGCGTCGTTCCTGGCGACCCTTGCGGCGATGGAGGACGACACCGCGACCTATGCCGTGCATACGCCGGAATATTCGCTGGCGTCGGTCAATGTGGTCGGCCACCGCTACCGCCGGGAAACGCGCGGCGGTGTGACGCTGCTGGCGGTGCAGGTGATGCTGGTGGAGGTGCGATGCAGCGCAACGCAATCCTATACCACCACCGCGACCGCCGCAGGGCAGGTGATGCAGTCCGGCGGCACGGTGCAGGCCACCGATGCGGATACGACGCAGGCTGCCGCATTATCCGAAGTCATGTAGTAAAAGTTTTTGGTGAAGCTTTTTTCAAAAAGCTTCGAAAGACGCCGCATTTTTGAAAAAAGGCGGCACCCAAAAACTTTTATTCCTTATTTCTTTTAAATACCGAAGGGTACACCCATGGCGACCCCACAGGTCATTCCCCTGTCCGCCATCGCGGCGCAGTCGGTCAATGCCGTCGTCTCCCGACAGGTGCTGCGCCTTGATGTCAGGCAGCGTTCCACCGGGCTGTTCATCGACGTCTGGTGCAATGGCACGCAGGTGCTGTGCGGTGTCCTGTGCCGCGACCGGACGTGGATCGTGCGCGATGGCTATTTCGGCCTGCCGGGGGACCTCGCGTTCCTCGACCTCGAGGGGACGTCCGACCCGTCATATGATGGTCTGGGCACGCGCTATGTCCTGACCTATGCGGAGGGGCAGGATGCAGCCTGATTTCACGCAGAAGGCTCTGGACGTGACCTTTCGTGTGGCGTCGGGCGGGTTTGGCGCGGGTGGGGCGGATACGCTGACGCTGTCGGGCCTGCGCTGCCATGCGGAGGTGACGCATGCGGGGATGCCAAGCGGCAGCACGCTGTCGCTGCGGATCGGGGGGATGGACCTGCCGATGATGAACCGCCTGTCGGTGCTGTCGGCCATGCCGGTCGCCACCGCGCCACAGCAGCAGATGCAGGCGTGCGGCAACACGGTCATGGTGCAGGCCACCCATGGCGATGGCAAGGTCGCGGTGTTTCGCGGCGTGGTGGTGGAGGCGTTCGTCGATTTTTCCACCATGCCCGACGTGGCGTTCGTCGTGACCGCCAGTTCGATTGCCGGATTGCAGGTGCAGCCCCTGCCGCCCGATGGCTATGCCGGGGCGGTGTCGGTGCAGACGGTGCTGTCGGACATCGCGGCGCAATGCGGGCTTCGCCTTGTGGCGCACAACCTTGGCGGGGTGATGATCCATGACCATTACGGCTGGGGCTGCGCGCGCGACCGGATCGAACGCATCCGCCATGCCGCGGGCATCGTCATCAACATACAGGACAACACATTGACCGCCTGGGGCCGGGACCTTGCCACCGATGGCACGACGGGCACACCGCCGGTCATCAGCGCGGGGACCGGGCTGTTGGGCTATCCCGCCTATAACCAGGACGGGGTGGCGTTTCGCACGCTGTTCCGGCCGGATATCGCCTACCTCTCCCCCGTGCAGGTGTGCTCCGTGGCTGCGCCGGGTGGGCTGTCGATGGCGTCGGGCGGGCTGTGGACGCCGTACCGGATCACGCACCAGTTGGAAAGCGAGGTGCCCGACGGCGCATGGTTCACGCATGTCGCGGCCATGCGCACCGGCAGCCCCGCAGCAGGAGGATGATGGACATGGCAGCACAGGACACGATCTTTCCGGGGTTCCAGACGCGGCAGGACGCGGGATCGGACTATGGCAGTATCGAGGCGGTGGGCCGTCGCCTGCTGGCGATGATGGGGGCGGATACGCCGGTGCGCGTCGTCGCGGTCAATGGCACGGGGCTGAACCCGGTCGGCTTTGTCGATGTGCAGCCACTGGTGCACATGCAGGACGCGCTGGGCCAGGCCATGCCGCACGGCGTCATCCGCAACGTGCCCTATGTCCGCATGCAGGGCGGCAGAAGTGCCGTCATCTGCGACCCGTGCGTGGGCGATATCGGCGCGATCATCATCTGCGGCCGCGACATCAGCACCGCCAAGGCCAGCAGGGCCCCCGCCGCCCCCGGCAGTTTCCGCATCCACGACATGGCGGACGCGATCTATGTCGCGCCAATCCTGAACGCCGCCCCGACCGAGTATGTCTGGCTGACCGGCAACGGGATAAAGGTAAAGACCGCCGGCACGTTCGAGGTGGACGCCGCCAGCATGAAGGTCAGTTGCGACATTACCTCCACCGGCACCATCACCGGGCAGGCCGATGTCGTCGCCGCCGGGATCTCCGGCAAAGGCCACACCCACCCGGTCAGCGCGGCACCGGGGACGACGGGAACGCCGGGGTAAAAGGCAGGGTGCCTGTCCATCTGTGTCCGCAGGATGCGCGTGCGCATTTTTCCCTTATGTGACCAGAAGTTTTCTGGTTCTTTTTTCCAAAAAGGAACATCCTTTGCCGCGTGCGGGGGCTGTCCCTTCTTTTTCTGGTAGAAAAAGAAGCAAAAAGACTTCTGATCATTTGTGTCCGCAGAACGCGCACGCACAATTTCCCCTTATGTGATCAAAAGTTTTTTGGTTCTTTTTTCCAAAAAAGAACATACTTTGCCGCGTGCGGGGGCTGTCCCTTCTTTTTCTGGAGAAAAAGAAGCAAAAAGACTTCTGATCATTTGTGTCCGCAGAATGCGCGCGCATAATTTCCCCTTATGCAATCAGAAGTTTTTTGGTTCTTTTTTCCAAAAAAGAACGCCTTTGCTGCATGCCCGAACATGAAAGGCACGACATGGCTTCGCTTCTTCTGGACCGCACGACGTGGGACCTGTGTGTCACGGCGTCGCGTGACATTGCGGTGGCGTCCGCGCCGTACTGCGTGCTGCAGGATGTGGCGACGGCGGTGCGGACGTTCGTGGGGGAGTGCTGGTACGACACGGCGAAGGGGATTGCGTATTTCAGCCTCATCCTCGGCGTGGGGCAGTCGCCTGCGGCCTTTCGCGCGCAGGTGGAGGCCACGGCGAAGGCAGTGTCCGGGGTGGCCGATGCGCGGTGCGTGCTGACGGCCATTGGCGCGGACCGGGTGCTGTCGGGCGCCATCCTTGTCACCCTGACCACGGGAGGAACCGCAAGTGTCAGTTTCTAGCACCACATCCGTGCCGGCCGCCACGCTGGGCACGACGGGCTTTGTCGCGCCGGCCGAAAGCGACATCCTGACCGGGGTGATGGCCGATATCAGCGCGGCGTTTGGCGGCAGCCTCAGCACCGACCTGTCCACGCCGCAGGGGCAGTTGGCCAGCAGCCTGAGTGCCATCATCGGGGACTGCAACGATGCGTTCGCGGCCCTTGCGAACGGGGTGGACCCGGCGTTCGCGTCGGGGCGGATGCAGGATGCGATCGCGCGCATCTACTTCATTTCCCGCAAGGCGGCGACGGCGACCGTGGTGTCGTGCGTGTGCGCGGGTGCGGCCGGGACGGTCGTACCGTCCGGGACACTGGTGCAGGAT
>NZ_JABJWD010000137.1:0-293 GCF_013155425.1 Gluconacetobacter entanii
GCCTGCGTCAGGATAATCCCGCCCACGCCATCAGACGTGACCAGAACCCCGCGCTGGCGCGACAGCTTTTCGATCGTGGACATCGCGGGTTCGGCCGGATCGACCGCGACCAGGGTAAATGGATCACCCGTATCCACGTCGGCCGATACCGCCAGCCCGAACGGGCCGGTAAGATTCCCGATGACATCCACCAGATGAATGGAGCGGTATTCGCCCGGTCCTGTCGGGTTGGCCGACGCATCAACCAGGTCTCCCGTTTTGTCACGGCCGGAAATGGTCGCGCGGATTTCCCC
>NZ_JABJWD010000138.1:0-1307 GCF_013155425.1 Gluconacetobacter entanii
ATTGAATTGCCCCGGGTTTTGTGGAGACGTTTTTTATCTGATTTAAGCGGCTAATGCATGTGATTTCTGTTGTGCATAAAAGCGTGCCTCAGCTTCTGCTGGCGGGATGTTTCCAATGGAGGACAGGAGCCGCCGATTATTGAACCAGTCGACCCATTTAAGTGTTGCCAGTTCAACAGCTTCCCTGTTTTTCCATGGCCCCTGCCGATAGATGAGTTCGGTTTTGTAAAGTCCGTTAATGGTCTCTGCCAAGGCGTTATCATAGGAATCCCCAACACTGCCGACAGAAGCAACGAGCCCCGCTTCAGCCAGTCTTTGCGTGTAGCGAATGGACACATATTGACAGCCGCGGTCGGAATGGTGGGTCACTTTTCCCTCAGGCTGCCTCTGGCACAGAGCCTGCTCAAGGGCATCCAGTACGAAGTCGGTATGAGCCGTTGAGGAGACACGCCAACCCACAATAACCCGTGCAAAGACGTCAATGATGAAGGCCACATAAACAAAGCCCTGCCAAGTGGAAACATACGTGAAATCCGAAACCCACAGTCTGTTGGGGGCAGGAGCATGAAACTGGCGCTGCACCAGATCCTGCGGACACGGACGTTGCGGATCAGGCCGTGTGGTTCTGACCCCCTTGCCACGAATGACGCCTTTCAGCCCCATCCGGCGCATCAGCCGCTCTACCGTGCAGCGGGCGACATCCAGGCCTTCACGTCTGAGCTGATGCCAGACCTTGCGCGCTCCATAGACGCAGAAATTATCATTCCACACTCTACGGATGTCATCGCACAGCTCTTTGTCTTTCTGGCTGCGCACACACGGATTTTTCTGTCTCGCCCGATAAGCATAATAGGCAGATGGTGCAATCGACAGAACCCTGCAGATTGACCCGACACCATATGTCTGCCGGTGCTCCTCAATGAAGCGTGTCATGGCTTGAAGATGCGGTCGAGCTCCGCCTGGGCAAAATATGCCGACGCCTTACGCAGGATTTCATTGGCCTGCCGCAATTCGCGGTTCTCTCGCTCCAGTTGCCTGATCTTCTCTCGATCAGGCAGGTCACTCACCGCAGGCGCATTGGCACGTTCATGCAGACGGGTCCATTTTGACAGCGTGTCAGGATGAATATCCAGCTTTGGCGCTATCATCATCACCGCGGACCACCGCGAAGGATGGTTCTTCTCTTCCTCCAGAACCATGCGGGCTGCACGTTCACGAAACTCAGGCGGAAAACGCTTCGATTTGGTGCTCATGAATCCTTCTTACCTCTCGGGTCGTTCCGTCTCCACAAAACCCGGGGCAATTCA
>NZ_JABJWD010000139.1:0-8232 GCF_013155425.1 Gluconacetobacter entanii
CATGAGCGCGTTCGACGCCGACCGCTGGGGCCGTCATGTGCTGCATGCAGCACATGACGGCCCCAGCGGTCGGCGTCGAACGCGCTCATGCGGGTGATGACGAAGACCTTGCCGCAGTCCTCGCCCTCCTCCGCCACGGTGTATTCGATGGATTTCAACGCCATTACAGCGCCGCGGGCAGGACCCGCTCCCACAAAATATCGAACCGCCGCGCATCCAGCACCCGCCCCGCACCGGGCAGCGGGCTTGCCGCACGCAGCACCCCGCGCAGCAGCGTGTAGCGCCGGCCCACGGACGGCAACTGGATTTCACCCCCGATGCGATAGATCGTGCGCGCGACGTCCTGCGCCGTGACGATGGATTCAAAGACGAGGCAGCTATCCGAACTCGCGGCGAGCGAGACGGACTGGTGCACCGGCTGCGGCACCCACCCTGCGGAGAGGTAGCCATCGACCGACATCTGCGTCTCCACCAGTTCGCGCTGCTCCACCTCGAACGCGCGGTCGGCGCTGTAATTCGACAGCGTGACGGGCGCGTTGAACAGGCTGCTCACGGTAATGGTAAAGACCGAGTTGGCGTCGGAAATGTTATAGTCGCTCATGGATTACTGCACCTCCAGCGAAGACAGGCTGATGGACTGGACCGACCCGCCATCGGTGTACCAGAACTGGCACGGGGGCGAGGCCCGCGATGCGCGCACGGTGGCGGCGGCGGTGGAGGCACCGGGCAGGAAATACCATCCCCGTGTCGCCAGCGTGTCGGAAATGGTCCGCCCCGCCGCGTTGTTGACCTGCTGCTGCTGCGCCGCCGTCAGGGTGACGCCCGCGCGGATCAGCCCGAACGCCAGCGCCTGGTTGATCGTGTCCTGCACGCTTGCGGCAATCAGCACGTCGCCATCGGCATTGTACGGAATCTGCCCGGTATTGAGCAGCAGGTTCGCCAGTGCCAACTGGAACGCACCATTGAGCCACACCTGCCCGATATAGCTGTCGGCCCACGCGAACGGCCCCGACACCGCGCCATCGGACAGGAACTGGAAATCCGTCCCCGACCCGGCATAGCTGCCGTAATAGCTGTAGCCATTGGCCGCCAGCGTGGTCGCCAGCGTCGCGGTCGCCACCGTGGGGGTAATCAGGCCATTCTGCCGGAATTTCAGCGTCGTGCGCCCCGATGTTGCGGAAAAGTCCAGCGACGCCATCCACCCCAGCGCAAGGGCTGCGACCATCGGGTCGGCATAGATGGGGGTGACGCCCGCGATGTCCTGCGCCACAACCCACGCGCCAAAGGCTTCGGTCGTGCCGGACACCGCCGCCTGCGGGTCGGTATCCCACGGCACGTACCAGAAGCGCGAACCCTGCGCCGCCGTCCACTGCGCGAACGCCTGCTTGTCCGCAAGCGACGGCTCGAACGCGGTGGTAAAGCCGGTCCAGTCCGCATTGCCCGCCACCAGCGCATCCATCACCGTCCCCGGCGTGGCGCCCGCAGCGGGGGTGGAGAGTGTAACGGTCGGGACAGAACTGTATCCGCTGCCGCCCGCGCTGACCGCAATCGCGGTGACAACGCCATCGGTTACCGTCGCCGTGGCGGTCGCCCCGGTGCCGCCGCCGCCCGACAGGGTGACGGTGGGGGCGGTGGCATACCCGCTGCCGCCATCGGCAATCGCGATGGACTGCACCGCACCCGCCGACAGCGTGGCGCTCGCCGTGGCCTGCGTGGCATCGGCAAAGGCGGGGCACGCGGCCATCAGCAGGGTGGACGGCGTCTGCGCCGCGTTGGTGTAGCCCGTGAAATAGACCTGCGCCATATCGTATTCGACGCTGTCCTCGCCACACATCGCCGCGACATCGGCGGCGGAGGTGAACACGGTGACGCCGGACGCGGGCAGCCCCGCATTGCGCGACAGCACCAGCCCGTTGAGGAACGCGACACCGCCCCCCGCAGCAAGGACGCCGGGCGTGACCCGGACGATGGAAGAAACAGGAATGCCGGCCATATCTTACTCCGGTGGAAAGGTTGCGTCGGTCTCGAAAATCCCGACATTGAGTGTGTCCGCGAACTCCTGCGCGAAGGTCGCGGTGGAATTGACCTGCAATGACAGCGTGACCTGCCATGTGTCCTCGTACTGCGCGGCGTCGGACACGAAATCGCGCTGCACCGGTGGGTCGGCATGCAGGGGCGCGATGCTCCCGAACCCCGCCAGGAAGTCCGCACACGCCGGGTCGCGAAACAGCAGCGCCACCCGCCCCGCCGCGTCGCCCGTCCCCACGCCATACAGGTCCACGCGCACGTCGATGCGCTGCTGCATCCACACGATGCGGCACCCCGCGCCATAGGTCGTGCGGTTGGTGGCGATCCGCCCCCGCCCCGCCACCGTCATGATGGCGAACGTGCCGCACGGCGGGGCCACGCGGTTGACCTGCCCCACCATCACCGCGTCCGCCGTCAGGGGGATGGTGGCGCACAGCCATTGCCCCAGCGCCGTCAGCACCGTGCCCTCCGTCACGTCTGGCGGCGCACCATCAGCTTCGACCATGCCGTCCCCCACTGTTCCATCTGGCGCACGACAAGCCAGTCCGCGCCGTCAAAATTCACCATGTCCCCGCCCGTGCCCGCCGCACGGTCCATCCCGCCCACGACGCCCGCGACATACACGACCCGCAGCGCGCCCTGCTGGCTTAAATCGCCCACATGCTGCAACTCGTCCGACGACAGCGCCTGCACCCAGATCGTCGCCGGGACCTCGCGATATTGCGCGGTGCGGGTGAAGTCGGCATTGCCCGCGCTGCCGGTGGACAGCTTCAGCATGGCCGGAACACCCGGCCCCACCGCACCCACCGCCCCGCAGGCCGCACCAAAGAGGTTCATGTCGGTTGGTCCTTGTTCCCTCAGGGGCGTTGCCCCCGAACCCCCACCAAAGGGCATTGCCCTTTGGAAACCACGATTTTTAATGAATCAGGGTGCAGGGATCGTGATCCCTGCCGGGTCCGGAGCAAGCCGCCCGGGTGTCGCCCTCATACTCACGGCCACACGGCGGCCCGCTGCGGCCGTCCGGGCACATAACGCGCCAGGCGCAGGCGGCGTGACATGGCCCAGAACTGCGCGCCGTACGGGGTCTGGTTGAACCATGCGGCGGAAGGCGCCTGCCCCTCCATCTGGGTGCGCACGGTGATGCTGCCCTGTGTTGCGTCACTGACCCGCCCGACAAGGCTGTTGCCCTGCGCCACCTGCACCTCCAGTTGCGCGATATGCGCCACCAGCAGGTTCAGCAGCACCGCCCGCCGCGCCATATCCTGCGCGGTGCGGGCACGCGGCGAGAGGACCAGCATGGCCTGCGCATAATATGCGGCGGCCTGCGTGGCGTTCACCTGCGCCGCCAGCAGCGGGAAACGCTGCGCCCATGTTGCGTAATCGAACGCCACGCCGCCACTCATGCCGCGTCGCGACGGGTCACGCCCACCACCGGCAGCGCATCGGGGTCCAGCGGTTCCAGCCCCGTGCGCGTGCCGCCATGTTCACGCAGCCACGATGTCGCGCGATCGGCCGTGCGTTCCGCCGCGATCAGGCCATTGCGCAGGGGGGCGAAGTCCGGGTTCTGCGCGCACCATGCGGTCCAGAACTCGGCCGGGACCTCCGTCCGGCCCGCCATGCCCAGCAGGCGGTTGTCGCGCGGGTGGTAACGCGGGTCGCGCCGCGCACCCTCCAGGCGCACCGACGCACGCGGCACCGGGGGCGCCATGGCACCATGCCCGCGCCGCATCTCCCCCGCGCGGGCCGCCAGCATCGCATCGTCATACAGGTCCAGCACCAGCCCGGAGGGCATGCGGCACAGGACCGTGACCGTGGTGTTCGATGTCGCCATATCCGTCAGATCCCCGTCATGGTGGCGCAGGCCTGCGGGTAGAACCACAGCGTCCCCCACGTGCCCTGCGACTTCTTCTGCCGCACGGAGGTGGAGTGACGCTCCACCGCGTGCGCGCGCATCTTTTCCGTAAAGCCGGTGGACACGCTGGCCTGTCCCTCGACCTCGTTGACGAACAACTGCATCATCGTGCTTGCCACCATGCCACCGCCCAGTGCGGTCCCGGCCTCGGGCAGGGTCTCGATGCGCAGGTTCGGCAGGCTTTCGGACAGGAGCTCGCGCAGCTTCACATTGTACTGGTTGGCATAGAGCAGGCACTGCTGCCGCTCGGTCGGCAGCACCAGCGTCATCGGCGTCTCCAGCGTCAGGTTGCCGCCCATCTGGGTCACAAGCTGCGCATACAGCCGCAGCACGTCGTCAAAGCACTGCAACGGATCGGACATCGCCAGCCAGTCGGCGGAGCCTGTCGCCGTGCCGTTGGCCGAAACCTTCGGCAGCGGCTGGATCGCGGCGGGAAGCTGCGGGTCATTGAGCGCGCCGTAACATTCCAGACCCGCCACCCCGAACAGGTAGGTCAGGTTCTGCTGTTTCCCCAGCACGGAGATCGACGCAAGGTTGCGCTGGTTCACCAGGTCGATGCGCGCGGCCCCCATGCGCGCGACCTCGCGCTCGCCCCAGCGGGTCCAGGTCTGGTAATGGAAGGACTGGCGGCTGATCCAGTTGGCGTTGGCGTCCACCTCGCCATCGGCGCTGTAATCGCCATACGCCGCCGTGCGCCCCGACAGTTCGACGACCGGGAACATCGCCGTGTCCGTGACCCAGTCGCCCTTGCGCACCTCGCCATAGATCTGGGCCGCGCGGGTGGGCGCGATCAGCGCGCGGATCACCACCGGGTCGGTATAGGTGGTGAAGATGGCCGGGACGCCGGAATTGGCCGCCGTCACCGCACCATCGGCATCCATCGCCAGGCCGCCTTCGGGAAAATACTCCCGCACGCCATCAAGGTGGATGCCATACTGCCGCGCCAGCACCGGCGCGTCGTTGCGAAACAGGGATGCGTTCATCAGGAAGCAGCTTTCGTAATGGCGATCAGGCCGCCGGTTGTGGCAGGCAGGGCAACGCGCCAGCCGGTCGCGACGTATCCGTCGGGCACGTCAGCACCAGGGGCGGTGGCGGTAATCGTCCCGTCCGTAATGGAGGCGCAGACCACGTCCCCCCGCGCGGCGTCATCGGCACAGGCGCAGAACACGTCGCCCCCATCGGCCAGCGTGACCATGAAGCCCTGCGGAATGGTCATCGTCGCTTCCTGCAGGTACTGCGTCATCAGCCCCTGCTGTTCACGCACGACAAACCCGTCGGGGGCTGCGGGCGTCGCCACCGGGGCCGCGATCGTGACCGTCGGCGCGGTGGTGTATCCCGTGCCGGGGGCCGTGACCGTAATGCCCGTGACCACGCCGTTGGCAAGCGTGGCCGTGGCCTGCGCCCCGCTGCCGCCCCCGCCCGACAGTGTAACGGTCGGGACAGAGTCATAACCCGCGCCCCCGGACGTGACCGCAATGGCCGACACCGCACCGGCCGCGACACTCGCACTGGCGCTGGCGGGGGCGGTCGCATCGGACGGCGGCGTGTTCAGCACCGATGCCCCGTCCGCCTGCACCCACGCAAACGCCGCGACAGCAACGCCGCCCGCACCCGCCCGCAGGCCATTCGCCCACGCCAGCACCGACCGGCGCGGGTTTTCAGACGCCCACGCACCCGGAAAGGATACGGGCCAGTTGTAATTGACCGTATTGGGAAAAGGCATGTACAGCCTCCATGTTTGTTCAGTAAAACTGTATGCGGGGGCGCTGGCCCCGGGGGCTTTGCCCCCGAACCCCCACCAAAGGGCATTGCCCTTTGGAAACCATGACTTTTAACGAATCAGGGTGCAGGGAGCGCGCTCCCTGCCGGGTCCGGGCAGAGCCCGGGTGTTGCGTGCGCCGATGGCCTCAGGGGCGTTGCCCCCGAACCCCCACCAAAGGGCATTACCCTTTGGAAACCATGACTTTTAACGGATCAGGGCGTGGGAGGACGCCTACAGCACGCGCGGCGCACGGGTCACGCCAAAGCGCGCATTGAAATCCGGCGCGGCGTCAGCAGCAAGCGCCGCACCGGGGGCAGCGTCGCGCGTGCCGATCACCATATCGAGCATCGGGCGCAGGGCCGACGCATGCACGCCCGCCACGTCATGCCCGGCCTGCGCCAGGGCATAGCGGTAGATGGCGTCCGCGCTGTCCATGCCGATCACCTCGCCCACCAGGGGGCGGACGGCGCGGCGTGCGTCCTCGATCGCGCCAAGGCGGGTGCGCTCCCCCTCCACCGCGCGGGCCATGGCGTCGCGCACGGCGGCGTCGGACGCCATCTCCGGCGGGGGTTCTGCGGGCGCTGCCGCCAGTTCCGCGCGCGCGGCCAGCAGCGCCGCCGACAGGGCATCGGGCGCAGTGTCGGGCGTCAGTGCGCCGGTGCGCAGGGCGTGGCCGATGACCTGCAAGGTGAAGGTCGCATCGGGTTCGGGTATGGGTGCCATCGTGTTCTCCTGTAGTGCGGAATCGGCCACCAGCACGTCCGGCCCCGCGCGCCCGGCGGGGACAAGGGCGACATGGTTGCCGCGAATGTTGCGCATCACCCCGTCATAGGGCTGTCCCCGCCACCGCCCCGGCGTCATGTCCGCGTCATAGCGGTAGGCGCAGGACAGTTCGCGCCGCCCGCCATCGCGCACCATCGCGATCGCATCGGCGTCCCAGATCGCCAGCGCGTTGTCGAGGTAGGGATCATCAAAGGCGCAGTCCGTGCCGGTCGCCCCCACGGTGATGTCGCGGCGCGGGTTGTCCGCCGACACATGCGCATGGTCCGCCAGCACGGGAATGGCGTTGAACGTCGGGGCCGCGCGCGCCAGTTCGTCCGGTGCTCGTAACAGTCGGTACAGACCGTCCGCCCGCAGGCCCAGCGCCGCATGCCCGGGGATTTCCGCCCCCCGGTAGGTGTTGACGCCTGCCTTTGAAATATGGGTGCGCGCGACATAAAGCCGCCCGTCCTCGTCCGTTATACGGACCGAACCGATGCGGTCATGGGCAAGGATGCCGGTCATGTCTTTCCTTTCATCGGGGCGACGCCCGCCGCCGCGCGCAGGGCGTCGATGCGCGCACGGGCATGGTCGATGTCCGCGCGCTGCGCATCGTCCATCTGCCACAGCGGCACGAACGCGAAATCCAGCCGGGGATCGACCTCCCCCCACAAATGCAGCTGCACCATGCGGAACATCCGGTCCAGCACCGGGGCGATGTGGGCCTCCTGAAATGCCGTGATCTCGTCATAGAAAACCCGGATTTCCCCATCCGACGACGCATTCAGCCCGGCAGGCTGGATCCCGAACAGCTTGACCAGCGGGATGCCGGGGATCGACGCCATGAACTCCTGCGACTGGGCCTGCAACTCGCTCAGCCCCGAAAGCGGGGTGGCGACGATGGCGAAATCCTCGTGCGTGCGGTCGATGACAAAGGTGCCGTGGTTCGACTGGTACGCATTCATCGCCTCCACCCGGCCCGTCAGGCTGTCGGTATCGACCTGCGCGGGGCCGTCTTCGTCCCCCATTGCGCCGGCCATGTCGGTCTTCAGCACCTTGGTCGCGAAATTGTTGACCAGGTCGGACACGGACTGGCGCGTGCGCAGGAAGTTGTGGACATAGGTGCGCAGCATCTGCGTCAGGCTGGGACCGCCGAAATTGAAGGCGGGCTTGAAAATGTCCGAGACCTCGAACGGGACCATCGAAAACAGGCGGCTGGCGTCCACCAGCGTCCCCTGCACCCACCACGCGCGCGGGCAGAAGTAATCGGGACGCAGCGGCATGTCGGCGTTATAGCTGTCGGGCGTGGTCCACAGCGGCTCCACATTCAGAAAACGCCTGATCGCGCCACGGGCGATGCCGTTCGGCCCGATCACCAGCGGCGCGCCCTGTCCCGCGCTGCTTAACGGCTGGCCCATGTCCGGCCACACATGCCCAAGGCCAAAGCCCAGCGCGTGGATCACCTGCCGACGCAGCACCTCACGCACGCGCAGGCGCCGCATCTCGGCGCGCAGTTGCGTCATGCGCGACAGCAGCGCATCGTCCGGCGCGTCGGTTTCGGGCGTGGTGATGCGGATCCATTCGCGCGTAGCCTCACGCGCGATGACCTCCACCGGCTTGCGGAACTCCGCGCGCTGCATCATCTGCGCCAGCAGGGGATAGCCGACAAAGCCCAGCGCATCGCCAAACGCGCCCCCGCCATCGCCCAGGCCGTCCCCGGCCCAGTCATGCACCCCCGACAGCGCCCGGTCCATCGCCAGCGCCCCCACCC